>DASXJE010000112.1 GCA_036497565.1 Mycobacteriales bacterium | reverse complement strand
CTTCACGACGTCGCCGCTCTGGGGTGCCTCGAGCACCTGGCCGCCGCCGATGTAGATCGCCACGTGGTGGATGCTCGCCGGGGTGCCGTCGTAGGACCAGAACAGCAGGTCGCCCGGCATCAGGTCGTTCATCGACGGGTGACTCCCGGAGTCGTACTGGTAGCCACTGAAGTGGGGCAGCGTGACCCCCTCCTGCGCCCAGGCGTAGAGCGCCAGCCCCGAGCAGTCGAAGCCGAGGATCCCGGTGTCCGGTGCTATGCCGTAACTCGGCCCGGACGCCGTCCCGCCGGACCAGGCGTAGGGCGTGCCGAGCCAGTGCATCGCAGCGGCGACGGCGGCGGCGCCCTTGTCGGCGCTCCATCCCGCGCTGACCGCGGCGCTCATGGTGACCGCGGCCGGGGCGGCCGGTAGGGCCGGCGCGGCTGGCGCCGCCTGTTGCGGTGCCGCCTGTTGCGGTGCCGCCTGTTGGGACGCTGCCTGTTGGGACGCCGCCTGCGCGCGGGACTGCGCCGCGGCGGCCGCCCGGGCCCGCGCGGCCGCGTCGGCGCGGGCGTTGGCCGCCGCCTGCTCGGCCGCTGCCTGGGCGGCGGCGGCCGCCTTCGCCCGCGCGATGGCGGCCCGGCGGGCGGCGGCCTCCTGCTCGCGTTTCCAGTTGAGGTAGGCCTGGCGGGCGTTCTGCAGCCCGGCGAGCCGGGCGCGGGCCTGCACGAGCTGGCCTTCGAGCGAGGTCTTGCGGGCCTGCAGGGCGGCGAGCTGCGTCCGCGCCGCCGTGACCTTCGCCTCGGCGGCGGCCTTGGCATCCGCCGCGGTCGCCTTGGCGGCCCTCATCGCCCGGACCGCCGACCGGGCGGCCGAGTCGGCGTTGGCCTTGGCGACGGTCGCGCTCTGGTAGCCGTCCAGGACGCTGAGATGGTGCTCCCCCGCGGCCTGCAGCAGCCCGGCCCGCTCGACGAGGTCGGCGGGTCCGCTGGAGCTGAGCAGCGCCGTCGAGGAGCCGAGCATGCTGCCCTGCATATAGCTGCTGCGGGCGAACTTCCCGACGGTCGACCGAGCGCTCGAGACCTTGGCGGTCGCCTTGGTCGCCGCGGCCTTCGCCTCGGCGGCCCGCTGCTGGGCGGCGCCGTAGTCCGCGACCGCCTTGTTGTAGCGCTCGCCCGCCAGCTCGGCGTCGGCGCCCAACCGGGCGATGTCGCCGTCGGCCTTGGCCACCATCCCCTGCAGTCGCCCGACGTCGCGGGCCCGCGCCGCCTTGGCCTGCGCGGCTGCGGCGAGCTGCCCGTCCGACGGGTTGTGCGGCGCTGCGAACGCCTCGGCGGGGAGTACGGCGAGGGTGATGACCCCGATCAGGGCGATCCCCAGCATTCTGGCGCTGCGTCGTTCCACGAGCGGGCCACCCCCGGCTCACCGTTTGGCACTCAGCGTTCGGCCATGGCATCAATGCGTAACTGTGCCAGCGGTCACAATGCCACCACTGGTCACAATGGCGCCAGAAGCAACGCCGAAAACTTCCGTCACATTGAGAATAATGCCGACATAAGCCTTTAAACTTCGGCGTGTCGTTAGTTGACTCGACGCTCCCGGTCGTCCCAGTACGCGGCGCGAAGGGCGAATTTCTGGACCTTGCCGGTCGCCGTGCGCGGGATCTCATCGCGGAACTCGACCGACGTCGGGGCCTTGAAGCCGGCCATCCGGGCCTTGCAGTGCCCGATGATCTCGGCCTCGTCGACCTTCGCCCCGTCGACCAGGACGACGAGCGCCTTGACCGTCTCGCCCCACTTCTCGTCCGGGACCCCGATCACCGCGACCTCGGCGACGGCCGGGTGGGAGAAGACGCAGTCCTCCACCTCGATCGAGGAGACGTTCTCCCCGCCGGTGATGATGACGTCCTTCATCCGGTCGGAGATCGCGAGAAACCCTTCCTCGTCGACGTATCCGCCGTCGCCGGTGTGGAACCAGCCGCCGTCGAGCGCCTCGGCCGACGCCGCCGGGTTGTCCCAATAGCCGCCGAGGACGACGTTGGACCGGGCGAGAACCTCCCCGGTGTCACTGATCGCGACCTGGACGCCGAGCGCCGGCACCCCCGCCCGGGACAGCCGCTTGGCCCGCTCGGCCGCGGGCAACTCGTCGTCCTCGGCCCGCCGCCGGTTGATGGTCAGCAGCGGCGACGTCTCGGTGAGTCCGTAGATCTGGATGAACTCCCAGCCGAGCTCGGTCTCGATCCGCTCGATGGTGCGCGACGGCGGAGGCGCGCCGGCGCAGACCAGTCGCACCCGGCCTCGACCGGGGATCTCGCCGTCCCACGCCGTGGCCGCATCGAGTACGGCGTTCCAGACCGCCGGTGCGCCGCACATGAGGGTGACGCCGTGGCGCTGCACCCGGCGCAGGATCTCCGTGCCGTCGACCTTGCGCAGCACGATCTGCGGGATGCCGAGGCCCGCGGTGGTGTAGAGCATCCCCCAGCCGTTGCAGTGGAACATCGGGAGCGTGTGCAGGTAGACGTCGCGGTCGTTCGCGGTGGTGTGCAGCCCGAAGGTCACCGCGTTGGTCCAGATGTTGCGGTGGGTGAGCTCGACGCCCTTGGGTCGGGCGGTGGTGCCGCTGGTGTAGTTGATGGTGGCGGTCGCGTCCTCGTCCGGTGCCGACCAGCCGCGGGGCTCGCGGTCGAAGCGGAGCAGATGTTCGTCGCTCGGGCGGCCGAGGACGAACCGGTGCCTGACCTTGACGCGTTCCAGCCGCTCGGCGAGCTCGGGGTCGACGAGCAGCACGTCGGCGCCGCTGTTGGCCACGATGTAGTCGATCTCGTCCGGCCGCAGCCGGAAGTTGATCGGGACCAGGATCCGGCCCGAGGACGGGACGGCGTAGAGCAGCTCCAGCAGGCGGCCCGCGTTGTGGCTGACGACGGCGACCCGTTCGCCCTCCCCGACACCGAGGGCGTCGAGGCCGGCCTGGGTCGCCCGGACCCGGGACTCGAGCTCGGCGAACGTGGGCGAGCGCAGCCCCTCCGCCGGCTGGTCGGGTTCGTCGACGATCGCGGTGCGTTGCGGGTAGACCGCCGCGCCGCGGTCGAGGAAATCCTGCGTGGTCAGCGGAACGTGCATGACGAGCCTCTCCTGCCGGGAGCGTGGCCCACGCTAACTCTGCGACACCGCTCCCGGCGAGAGGGTCTGCCGATGACGTCGGCGGCCGGCCCACCATCGCTCCCCCGCACCGACCACGACCATCACCACGACGGCGTAGACGTAGCCGAAGAGCAGGTCGAGGACGTAGTGCTCACCGGAGTAGACGAGCGCCAGGCCCATGAGCAGCGGGTAGCAGGCGAGCAGGATCTTGCCCCACCACGGAGCCCGCGGGATGAAGTAAAGCGCGATCAGCGTGGCGGTCGCGGTGTGCAGGGACGGCATGGCCGCGACGGCGTTGACCGAGGCCTGCGCGCCGGCCAGGACGCTGCCGGCGTGGTTGAGGCCGAGCACCTGCCAGCCGACCGAGGAGATCCGCCGGACCGGCTCGATCAGGCCCGCGCGGGCGGCGTACCACGGCGGGGCCATCGGGTAGAGCACGTAGGTCAGCAGCCCGGCCAGCGAGAGCACGATGATCCGGGTGATGAAGCCGACCCAGCGTTGCCGGTTGCGCACCCACAGGATCACCGCCGCGATCGGGGTGACGAGGAAGTGGGAGGTGTAGACGAGGGTGACGACCGCGTCGTACCACCGCGGATGCCCGGGGACGAAGAGGTGCTGCTGCAGCCAGTACGTCGGCAGGACGCCGTGGAACAGCCACATGTCGGCGTGTGCGGGCTCGATGACGTGGGTGGCGATGCCGAGGTTGTCGGCGATCCCGCGGGTGTAGTCGTAGGCGATGAGGACCGCGGTGAAGGGCAGCCAGTCGATCAGTACCCGGCGGAAGCTGGCCCAGCCCCGCCCCAGGCAGCGGATGCCGAGGGCGGCGAGGATCCACAGCAGCAGGCCTTCGCGATCCTCCGGTACGCCGACGGTCACGATGAAGATCACCAGGACGAGGGCGTAACCCACCACAGCCCGGCGGCGGATCGTGCGCCAGCGCCGCTCATGTGCCTCGTCGGCGGCGGATCTCTCGTCAGCCTCGACCGAGGAGCCCGCCATCGTCACGGTCGGTGATTCTACGCGGGCGGACCGGGATTGCTCAGTGGCCGCGCACCGCCGTCGCGAGGGCCGGCAGCGCGGCGCCGATGGGTACCCGGACCACGGCGTCGGCGAGACCGTCGTACGCCGTCGGCGTGGCGTTGACGATCACCACCCGCGCCCCGGCCCGGGCGGCGACCCGGGTCAGCCCGGCCGCGGGCTGCACGGACAGCGAACTCCCCACGGCGAGGAACACGTCGCACTCGCTCGCCGCGTCGGCGGCGGACCGGAAGACCTCCTCGTCGAGGCGCTGCCCGAAGGAGATGGTGGCCGACTTGAGCAGCCCACCGCACCGCAGGCAGAGCGGGTCGGGCTCACCCGCGTCGACCCGGGCGATCGCCGCCGTCATCGGCGCGCGGTCGCCGCAGGACAGGCAGGCCACCTCCCGCACGGTGCCGTGCAGTTCGACGACGAGTGCCGGGTCGCTGCCGGCCCGTTGGTGCAGGCCGTCGATGTTCTGGGTGACGATCGCCCGGAGCCGGCCGGACCGCTCCACCTCGACCAGGGCGTGGTGGGCGGTGTTCGGCTCGGCGGCCCAGGCCGGGTTGTTCCGCCGGTTGGCCCAGGCGGCCCGGCGTACCTCCGGGTCGGCGACGTAGGTCGAGAGCGTCGCCCGACGCTGCGCCGACGGATCACGGGTCCACACGCCGTCCGGTCCGCGGAAGTCCGGGATGCCGCTGTCGGTGGAGATCCCCGCACCGGTGAGCACGGTGATGCGTGGGGCGCCGCCGACCAGCGCCGCGGCACGGCGCAGGTCGGCGTCCGTCTCGTCCGTCACCGTCCCCACCACCGCGACGGTACAAAGGCCCGCGCGCCCGTGCCAGCGGCAGGCGCGGACCCGACCCGATCGCGATAGGTGCCGATGGGGAAGGATGTGAATATCCGCAGCGAGAGGAGCCCCGGTGAGCAGCGCGACCAGCCAGGACAGCTTCGGTGCCCGCGGCACGCTCGACGTCGACGGAACCCACCACGAGATCTACCGGCTGGCCGCCGTCGACGGCGCGGACCGGCTGCCGTACTCCCTCAAGATCCTGCTGGAGAACCTGCTCCGCACCGAGGACGGCGTCCGGACCACCGCTGACGACGTCCGCGCCCTGGCCGCGTGGGACCCGACGGCTCGGCCGTCCCGCGAGATCCAGTTCACCCCGGCCCGCGTCGTCATGCAGGACTTCACCGGCGTGCCGGCCGTCGTCGACCTGGCCGCGATGCGGGAGGCGATGAAGGCCCTGGGCGGCGATCCGACGAAGATCAACCCGCTGGCTCCGGCGGAGCTGGTCATCGACCACTCGGTGATCGCCGACGTTTTCGGCGCGCCCGACTCCTTCGAGCGCAACGTCGAACTGGAGTACGAGCGCAACGGGGAGCGCTACCAGTTCCTGCGGTGGGGACAGACCGCGTTCGACGAGTTCAAGGTGGTACCGCCGGGCACCGGCATCGTCCACCAGGTCAACATCGAGCACCTCGCCCGCGTCGTGTTCTCCCGCGACGGCGTGGCCTACCCAGACACACTGGTCGGCACCGACTCGCATACGACGATGGTCAACGGGCTCGGCGTGCTCGGCTGGGGCGTCGGCGGCATCGAGGCCGAGGCGGCCATGCTCGGCCAGCCGGTCAGCATGCTCGTTCCCTCCGTGGTCGGGTTCCGGCTCTCCGGCGCGATGCCGGAGGGCGCGACCGCCACCGACCTCGTCCTCACGATCACCGAGATGCTGCGCGCCCACGGCGTCGTCGGGAAGTTCGTGGAGTTCTTCGGCCCGGGCGTCGCGGCCGTCCCGCTGGCCAACCGGGCGACGATCGGCAACATGAGCCCGGAGTACGGGTCGACCTGCGCGATCTTCCCGATCGACGAGGAGACCATCCGCTACCTGCGGTTCACCGGCCGCAGCGAGGAGCAGGTGGCGCTGGTCGAGGCCTACAGCAAGGAGCAGGGGCTCTGGCACGACCCGACGGCGTCGACGGAGTATTCGGAGACGCTCGAGCTGGACCTGGCCACCGTCGTCCCGTCGATCGCCGGGCCGAAGCGGCCGCAGGACCGGATCGCCCTCTCCGACGCCAAGGCAGGGTTCCGCGACGTCCTGCCGGACTACGTCGAGGACGACGACGAGACCGGCAAGGAGTCCTTCCCGGCGTCGGACGCGCCGTCGAGCAACGGCTCCGGGCGGACCAGCCGTCCGACTCCGGTGGTGCTCGAGGACGGCACCAGGACCGAGATCGATCACGGCGCCGTCGTGATCGCCGCCATCACGTCGTGCACCAACACCTCCAACCCGCAGGTCATGCTCGGCGCGGCGCTGCTGGCCAAGAAGGCGGTCGAGCGCGGCCTGGCCAGCAAGCCGTGGGTCAAGACGACGCTCGCCCCGGGGTCGAAGGTCGTCATGGACTACTACGAGCGGGCCGGGCTGATCCCCTACCTGGAGAAGCTCGGCTTCAACCTGGTGGGCTACGGCTGCACGACCTGCATCGGCAACTCCGGGCCACTGCCGGACGCGGTGAGCACTGCGGTCAACGACGCCGACCTCGCCGTCGCCGCGGTCCTGTCGGGCAACCGCAACTTCGAGGGCCGCATCAACGCCGACGTGAAGATGAACTACCTCGCGTCGCCGCCGCTGGTGGTGGCCTACGCGCTCGCCGGGAGCATGGACGTCGACCTGGTGGGCGAGCCGCTCGGCGCGGACCCCGACGGGCACCCGGTCTACCTGCGCGACATCTGGCCGACCAGCCAGGAGATCGAGCACGTCATCGACTCGGCGATCGCGTCGGAGATGTTCACCCGCGACTACGCCGACGTCTTCGCCGGCGACGAGCGGTGGGCGGCCCTGCAGACCCCGGAGGGCGACGCATTCGCCTGGGACCCGGAGTCGACGTACGTCCGCCGTCCGCCCTATTTCGAGGGCATGCAGGCCGAGCCGGCGCCGGTCGAGGACATCTCCGGCGCGCGGGTGCTGGCGAAGCTCGGCGACTCGGTGACGACGGACCACATCTCCCCGGCCGGGGCGATCAAGACCGACTCGCCGGCCGGCGCCTATCTCACCGAGCACGGCGTACAGCGCCGGGACTTCAACTCCTACGGCTCGCGGCGCGGCAACCACGAGGTGATGATCCGGGGCACGTTCGCCAACATCCGGCTGCGCAACCAGCTCGTTCCCGGTGTCGAGGGCGGGATGACCCGCAACCTGCTGACCGGTGAGCAGGCCACGATCTACGACGCGGCGATGGACTACGCCGAGGCCGGTGTGCCGCTGATCGTGCTGGCCGGCAAGGAGTACGGCTCCGGATCGTCGCGCGACTGGGCGGCAAAGGGGACGACCCTGCTGGGGGTGCGGGCGGTGCTCGCGGAGTCCTTCGAGCGGATCCACCGGTCCAACCTGCTCGGGATGGGCGTGCTGCCGCTGCAGTTCGCTGAAGGGGAGACCGCGGCGACGCTCAAGCTGACCGGCGAGGAGACGTTCTCGATCACCGGCATCGCGGCGATCAACGACGGGGACACCCCGCACGAGGTGACCGTGCGTGCCGACGACACCGAGTTCACCGCGATCGTGCGGATCGATACGCCGGGAGAGGCGGCGTACTTCCGGCACGGCGGCATCATGCCCTACGTGCTCCGCTCCCTGCGCGACGCCGACTGACCCCGGCCGGCCTGGACAAAACCCACTACTAGTGGGTTCTGGTCCACGACACGCCGTACGCACCGTCCACAACCCACTACTAGTGGGTTTTGTCCACGGTGCCGGGGACCCAGGGCCCGCCGACCAAAACGCACTCCGAGTGCGTTGTGGTCCGCGACACGCCGTACGGCGCCCCCATAACGCACTCGGAGTGCGTTTTGGTCAGCCGGGCCGGAAAAAACTGCCGCGATGGTGAACCGACGGCGTCGGCAATCCGTGTGCTCGCGGAAGGTTGCGCGCCCGCGCAGCCGGACATCGCCTGGAGGCACCGATGCGCACCAAGGTCTCCCAGCTCATTCCGCGCGGCCCGCGCCTGGCCGGCGCGAGCCTGCTCGCCGTGCCCGCTCTGATCGCCGCAGGGATCGGGGTCGCGGGGCCGGCATCCGGCTCGACCGCCCCCGCCGCCGCACACGGCGTCAAGCAGGTCAATCTCGTCTCGGACCAGGCCGGCAAGGCCCAGTTCATGGATCCGAAACTGATCAACCCGTGGGGACTCGCCCAGTCCCCGACCAGCCCGCTGTGGTCGGCGAACAACGGGTCGGATTCCGCGACGCTCTACTCGGGCGGAGTCGCCGGCTCGCCGGTGGTGAAGCCCCCGCTGGAGGTCGATGTCGCCGGCGGCCCGACCGGTCAGGTGTTCAACGACACCACCGACTTCGTCGTCTCCTCGAAGGCCGGCTCGGGAGCCGCGCCGTTCATCTTCGACACCGAGGCGGGCGACATCAAGGCCTGGAACCCGGCCGCCGCGCCGACCACCGCCCTCACCGTCGCCCACGTCAAGAACGCGGTCTTCAAGGGCCTCGCACTGCTGAAGACCCCGGCCGGCCCGTTCCTGCTGGCCGCTGACTTCCACAACGGCCGGATCGACGTGTTCAACTCGAAGTTCCACCGCGTGCCACTCCCCCGGCCGTTCTTCACCGACCCACGGCTGCCTCGCGGCTACGCTCCGTTCAACGTCGCGGTCCTGAACAACTCGATCTACGTCAGCTACGCCAAGCAGGACGCCATGCGGCATGACGAGGTCGACGGTCCCGGGCTCGGCTTCGTGGACCGCTACTCCGCGATCGGTCTCTTCCCGCACCGGGTCGCCAGCCGCGGGACGCTCAACGCGCCGTGGGGCATGACCTGGGCCCCGAGCACCTTCGGGCGCCACGCGGGGCAGCTGCTCATCGGCAACTTCGGTGACGGCCGGATCAGCACCTTCGACCGCTGGAACAACTTCCGCGGTCTGCTCCGCAGGGCGAACGGCCACGCGGTCAGGATCGACGGGCTGTGGTCACTCATCCCCGGCACCGCGACCACCGGTGGCGCGGGAACGGTGCTCTTCAGCGCCGGACCCGACGGCGAGATGCACGGACTGGTCGGGCTGTTGAGGCCGGCCGACTGACACCGACGGTGGGGGCGACCGCCGCGGCCGGCGAGTCGCCCCCACCTCCGGTCCGGCCCCGACCGTGCGCCAGGATCGGTGGCATGGATCTCGGACTGAACGAACGGGTGTACGTCGTCACCGGGGGATCTCGCGGCTTGGGGCGCGCGACCGCACAGGTGCTGGTCGACGAGGGCGCCCGGGTCGTCGTCTCCTCGCGCAGCACCGACGCCGTCACCACGGCGGCCGCCGAACTCGGCGGCCCGACGCAGGCGACGGGTGTGGCCGCGGACCTCGCCGACCCGGCGACGCCGGACCGGCTGGCCGGCGCCGCGCTGAGCTCGTTCGGCCGGCTGGACGGGGCCCTCATCAGCGTCGGCGGCCCACCGGCGACCTCGGCCACCGCGGCGACCGACGAGCAATGGCGGGCGGCCTTCGAATCGGTCTTCCTCGGTGCGCTGCGACTCGCCACGACGCTGGCCGACCGGCTCGCCGACGGCGGCTCGATCGCCTTCGTGCTGTCCAGCTCGGTGCGGTCGCCGATCAGTGGCCTGGCGATCTCCAACGGGCTCCGGCCGGGCCTGGCAATGGCCGCGAAGACACTGTCCGACGAACTCGGTCCGCGGGGCATCCGGGTCAACGGCCTGCTCCCCGGCCGGATCGCCACCGACCGGCTGAAGGAGCTCGACGCCAAGAGCGGCGACCCCGAAGAAGCGCGGCGACGGGGCGAGGCCATCATCCCGCTCCGCCGCTACGGCGAGCCGGCGGAGCTCGGCCGGGCCGCGGCGTTCCTGCTCTCCCCGGCCGCCTCCTACATCACCGGCGTGATGTTGCAGGTCGACGGCGGCGCCCTGCGGTGCCTGTAGCGGCGCGCCTCACGCGGCGGCTGTCTGCCGTCGCTGCATCACGAGGGTGACCGCGGCCAGGGCGGCGACGACACCGGCGAACGCGATCCCGGCCGACCGCAGGCCGATGCCCTGCGCGGCCAGGCCGACGCCGATCACCGGTACGGCGAGGGCGACGTAGAGCACGACGAAGAAGCTCGAGGTCACCTCGGCCCGGCGATTGGCCGGTGTGCCGCCGGTGATCGCCGTCAGCCCGGCGCGGAAGCTCAGCCCCTGCCCCAGTCCGGCGACGATCCCGCCGATGAGCAGCAGGGCCAGTGACTCGACGCCCAGGCCGACGGCGACGATCCCGATCCCGACGATCAGCGCGAGACTCCCGACCGGGAGTGCGATGCGCCCCGGGAACAGGCCGAGGGCGAGCTGGCCTACCGCGGACGCGGCGAAGACGGCGAACACCACCACGCCGGTGAGGGCGTGGTTGGGCAGCTGCAGCACCTGCCCCAGGAACGCCGGCGCGACGGCGGTGAAGAGCCCCAGCACCGCGAACCCGGCGAAGCCCACGAACGCCGCCGGGACGAACACCGACCGCACCTCGGGCGGGACCCGCAGCCGTTGCAGCCGGATCCGGACGCCTCCGCGGACGTCGACCGGCTCGGGTATCACGATGACGGCGATCAGGGCCGGGACCAGCAGAGCGAGATCGACGATGAACGGGAGCCGCAGCGGCAGGGGGGCGTATTCGGCCAGGAGTCCGGCCAGCAGCGGGCCGAGGCCGAGGCCCCCGACGTTGACGAGGGTCGCGACCAGCGTCGCCCGGCCGCGGCGGCCCTCCGGGGCGAAGTCCACCAGCGCGGCGGTCGCCGTTCCGGTGAAGATGCCGGCTGACAGTCCCGACAGGACCCGCCCGATGAACAACGCCGGCAGGCCGCCGGCGGTGAGGAAGACCACCGCGCTCAGCGCCGAGAGCAGCAGGCCCGGGATGAGCGCCCGCCGCCGGCCGATCTGGTCCGAGAGCTGGCCGAAGCAGAGCAGGGCACCGACCACGCCGATGGCGTAGACGGCGAAGATCACCGTCACCATGAAGCCGGAGAAGCCGATGTTGTGCTGGTAGAGCGGGTAGAGCGGGGTGGGCAACGTCGTGCCGAGCATCGTGACCGCGAACGCGTAGCCGACCAGCGGAAACGCCAGGCGGCGGCTGACCCGCCCGGTGCCGGATGCCTCGCGGCGTCCGGCCGCCACGTCGTCGCGGCTCACGGCCGGATCGCCGATTCCACCTGCTCGGGCTCCACGGGGTCGTCGTCCTCCTGGTGCCGGAACTGCGTGCGGTAGAGCTCGGCGTAGAGGCCGTCGTGGACGAGGAGCTCGGCGTGCCGCCCGGACTCGACGACGCGGCCGGCGTCGAGAACGACGATGCGGTCGGCGTCGCGCACCGTCGACAGCCGGTGCGCGATGACCAGCGAGGTGCGACCGCGCAGCGCCGCGGACAGGGCACGCTGTACGGCGGCCTCGGACTCACTGTCCAGGTGCGCGGTGGCCTCGTCGAGGATGACGATCCGGGGGGCCTTGAGCAGCAGCCGGGCGATCGCCATCCGCTGCTTCTCGCCGCCGGAGAGCCGGTAGCCGCGGTCGCCGACCACGGTGTCGAGGCCGTCGGGCAGCCGGTCGACGAGGCTTGCGATCTGGGCCGCCTCGATCGCCGCCCGCAGTTCGGCCTCGGTGGCCTCCGGCTTCGCGTAGAGCAGGTTGTCCCGGATCGTGTCGTGGAACATGTGCGCGTCCTGGGTCACGACGCCGACCGCGGCGCGCAGCGAGTCCTGGGTCACCGTGCGCACGTCGTGTCCGCCGATCAGCACGGCGCCGGCCCGGGCGTCGTAGATCCGCGGGACGAGCTGGGAGATGGTCGTCTTGCCTGCGCCGGAGGGTCCGACGAGGGCGATCAGCTCGCCCTCCTCGGCCCGGAAGGACACCTCGTGCAGGACCTCCTCGCTGGGCCGGTCGTCGAGGACGGCGACGTCCTCGAGCGACGCCAGCGACACCTCCTCGGCCGTCGGGTAGCCGAACCGGACCCGGTCGAATTCGATCGTGCGGGCATCGGCGGGCAGCGGGACGGCGTCCGGCGCGTCGGTGATCATCGGTTTGAGGTCGAGCACCTCGAACACCCGCTCGAAGGACACCAGGGCGGTCATTACGTCGACGTTGAGGGTGGAGATGGCGGTGAGCGGGCCGTAGAGCCGGTTGAGGTACGCCGTGAGCGCGACGACCGTGCCGACGCTGAGCTCGCCGAGCGCCGCCTGCCGCCCGCCCCAGCCGTAGATGATCGCGGTGGCCAGCGCCGCGGTCAGCATCAGCGAGACGTAGAACACCCGGCTGTACATCGCCTGGGTGATGCCGATGTCGCGGACCCGCCCGGCCCGCGCCCGGAACGCCTCGTCCTCCTCGTGCCGGCGACCGAACAGCGTCACCAGGAGCGCGCCGGCGACGTTGAACCGCTCGGTCATCGTGGTGTTCATGGTCGCGTTGAGGGCGTAGGACTCCCGGGTGATGCCCTGCAGCTTGCGGCCCATCCAGCGGGCCGGCAGCAGGAAGACCGGCAGCAGGACCAGCGAGCTCAGGGTCAGCTGCCAGGACAGCGCGAACATCGCGGCCAGCACGAGCACCACGGTCAGCAGGTTGCTGACCGCGGTCGACAGGGTCCCGGTGAAGGCCTGCTGGGCGCCGAGTACGTCGTTGTTGAGCCGGCTCATGAGGGCGCCGGTCTGGGTCCGGGTGAAGAAGGCGATCGGCATCCGCTGCACGTGCGAGAACACCGCGGAGCGCATGTCGTAGATGAGTCCCTCGCCGACCCGGGCCGACACCCATCGCTGGCCCAGTGACAGGAGCGCGTCGAAGACGGCCAGGCCGGCGATGAGGCCGGCCAGCGCCACGATGAGTCCGACGTTGTGGCCGAGGATGCCGTTGTTGAGGATCGACCGGTAGATCAGCGGGTTCGCCGCCCCGATCGCCGCGTCGAAGGTGATCAGCACGCAGAAGACGATGAGCTGACGGCGGTACGGCGCCGCGAACCGGGCGATCCGCCGGACGGTGCCCGGAGCCAGCTTCCGACGGGTCACCTGCGGATCGCTGGAGAAGGCGCGCAGAGAACGGCGCCCGCCGGCCATCGTCATGTGCTCACCACGGTCGTCGACAACGCGACCGCCGCCCGCGGTGTTCCCCGGACGGCGGACGACCGGCTAGGACTTCTTCCTCCGCCGGGTCGGCCCCCCGCGGCCCCGCAGGGTCGTTCCCGACTCGGACAGGATCCGGTGGACAAACCCGTAGGACCGCCCCGATTCGTCCGCCAGGGCGCGAATGCTCTTGCCGGAGTCGTACTTCTTGCGCAGATCGACGGCGAGCTTGTCGCGGGTCGCACCGGTGATCCGGGCGCCCTTCTTCAGGTCGGCCACGGGGCATCCTCCTCGCACGCGCCGTTTCCCGGCAGAAACCGGGTCCAGCAATCCCATGATCACCCAGGTCGGCGGCCACGGCCAGCCGACCCCGGATTCGGGTCGGTGCCGGGTCGGCCTGCGGCCCGGTCAGGCCAGCGCCACCAGATCGACGAATTCCTCGCTCCAGGCGTCCTCGATCCCGTCCGGCAGCAGGATGACGCGCTCGGGGTGCAGCGCCTGCACCGCGCCCTCGTCGTGGGTCACCAGCACGATCGCGCCGGCAAAATTGTGCAGAGCGTCGAGCACCTGCTCCCGCGATGCCGGGTCGAGGTTGTTGGTGGGCTCGTCGAGGAGCAGCACGTTGGCCGAGGAGCAGACCAGCGCGGCCAGGGCGAGCCGGGTCTTCTCCCCGCCGGAGAGCGTCCCGGTGCGCTGGTCGGCGGCGTCACCGGAGAAGAGGAAGGCGCCGAGGATGCGGCGCAGCTCGGTGTCCGTGCTGTCCTGCGCCGTCGTCCGCATGTTCTCCAGCACGGTGCGGTCGACGTCGAGCGTCTCATGCTCCTGCGCGTAGTAGCCGATCCGCAGCCCGTGGCCCGGGTGCACCGCGCCGGTGTCCGCCGGTTCGAGGCCGGCGAGCACCCGCAGCAGCGTCGTCTTGCCGGCGCCGTTCAGCCCGAGGACGACGACCCGCCCGCCCCGGTCGACCGCCAGGTCGACGTCGGTGAAGACCTCCAGCGACCCGTAGGACTTCGAGAGCTCGCCGGCGGTCAACGGGGTCCGGCCGCACGGCGCGGGGGTCGGGAAGCGCACCCGCGCGACCCGGTCGGCCCGCCGGTCCGCCTCGGTGCCGGCCAGCATCCGCTCGGCCCTGCGGGCCATGTTCTGCGCCGCGACGGCCTTGGTCGCCTTGGCCCGCATCTTGTCCGCCTGGGCGAACAGCGCGGCCGCCTTCTTCTCGGCGTTGGCGCGCTCGCGGTGCCGGCGCCGCTCGTCGGTCTCCCGCTGCTGCAGGTAGGTCTTCCAGCCGACGTTGTAGAGGTCGATCTCGGCGCGGTTGGCGTCGAGGTGCCACACCTTGTTCACGATGTGGTCGAGCAGCTCGACGTCGTGGCTGATGACCACCAGTCCGCCGTCGTGCCCGCGCAGGAAGTCGCGCAGCCAGCCGATCGAGTCGGCGTCGAGGTGGTTGGTCGGCTCGTCCAGCAGCAGCGTCTCGGCGCCGGAGAAGAGGATCCGGGCCAGCTCGATCCGCCGGCGCTGCCCGCCGGAGAGGGTGCGCAGCGGTTGGGCGAGTACCCGGTCGGGCAGGCCGAGGTTGGCGCAGATCCGGGCGGCTTCGCTCTCCGCGGCGTAGCCACCCTGCGCGGAGAAGGTGTCCTCCAGCTGTCCATACCGGCGTACGGCGCGGCCCTGCACGGAGTCGTCGACGGCGCCGGCCATCGCGACCTGCGCCTTCTCCATGTCCTGCATCAGCGCGTCGAGGCCGCGGGCCGAGAGCACCCGGTCCCGGGCCGTGACGGCGAGGTCGCCGGTGCGGGGATCCTGCGGGAGGTAGCCCACCTCGCCGCGCCGGTCGATGGTGCCGCCGAACGGCAGCGTCTCGCCCGCGAGCGCGCGCAGGGCGGTGGTCTTTCCGGCCCCGTTGCGGCCGACCAGGCCGATCCGGTCGCCGGGCTGGACCCGGAGGGAGGTGTCGCTGAGCAGGATGCGCGACCCGGCGCGCAGCTCGAGTGCGGAAGCGGTGATCACAGTAGTCTCGCTGAGGGTGAGAAGGGGCGGGCCACGTCGGTGCGTGGCCGCCTCAACAGGTTCGACTGATCACCGGAGCAGTTTACGTCGTGCCGGCCGGATAGCTCGACCGATATTCCGGCGGACCGCAGACTCACACGTTGAAGCCGAGCGCCCGCAGCTGGTCGCGGCCGTCATCGGTGATCTTGTCCGGTCCCCATGGCGGCATCCAGACCCAGTTGATGCGGAAGTCCTGCACCACGCCGTCGCCGGGGCCGCCGGTGAGGGCGGTGCGGGTCTGGTCCTCGATCACGTCGGTGAGCGGACAGGCGGCCGAGGTGAGCGTCATGTCGATGGTGGCCACGTTGTCGTCGGCGACGGTGATGCCGTAGACGAGGCCGAGGTCGACGACGTTGATGCCGAGCTCGGGGTCGACCACGTCGCGCATGGCCTCCTCGACGTCATCGACGCTCGCCGCGGCGGCGGACTGTGGGCTGGTCATGGCGTACCTCCCTGAGGCGAAGCCTCCATTGGCTGCTGAGGCGAAGCCTCCATTGGCTGCTGCTGAGGCGAAGCCTCCATTGGCTGCCCGGCGCGGGCCACGGCGTCCTTGAACGCCATCCAGCCGAGCAGGGCACATTTGATCCGCGCCGGGTATTTCGATACGCCGATGAAGGCGACGGCGTCCTCGAGCAGCTCCTCGTCGGGCTCGCCCCGACCCTGCGACTGCATCATGTCGAGAAAGGCTTCCTGCACGGCGAGCCCGTGCTCTAGCGACTCGCCGACCAGCAGATCGGTGAGCACCGAGGTCGAAGCCTGGCTGATCGAACAGCCGATGCCGTCGTAGGACACGTCCTTCACGATGCCGTCGTCGATGTGCACCCGCAGCGTCACCTCGTCACCGCAGGTCGGGTTGACGTGGTGCACCTCGGCGTCGTACGGGTCGCGCAGCCCGCGCCCGTGCGGGTTCTTGTAGTGGTCCAGGATGATCTCCTGGTACATCGACTGCAGCTGCATCAGGAAAAGAACCTCTTCACCTGTTCGACCCCGTCGGCGAGGGCGTCGATCTCGGAGAGTGTGGTGTACAGGTAGAACGACGCGCGGGTCGTGGCCGGTATTCCGAAGCGCCGGGCCGTCGGCCAGGCGCAGTGGTGCCCGGTGCGGACGGCGATGCCGAGTTCGTCGAGCACCTGGCCGACGTCGTGCGGATGCAGTCCGTCGACGACGAAGGAGACGGCGCCGCCGCGGGCCTCGGCGGTGTCCGGGCCCACGATCCGCACGCCCTCGATGTCACCGATGCGGTGCAGCGCATAGGCGGTGAGCGCCTGCTCGTGCGCCGCGATCGCGTCCATGCCCAGGGCGTTGAGATAGTCGACCGCGGCACCGAGCCCGATCGCCTGCGCGGTGTTGGGCACCCCGGCTTCGAACCGCTGCGGGGGTGGCAGGAACGTCGTGCCCTCCATGCGGACGACCTCGATCATCGACCCGCCGGTGAGGAAGGGCGGCATGTGGGCGAGCAGGTCGGCGCGACCCCAGAGCACCCCGACGCCGGTCGGGCCGCACATCTTGTGGCCGGAGAAGGCGAGGAAGTCGACGCCGAGCGCACCGACGTCGACCGGCATGTGGGGCACCGACTGGCAGGCGTCGACGACGACGAATGCGCCGACGGCGTGTGCCTTCGCGACGATGACGTCGAGCGGGTTGACCGTGCCGAGGACGTTGGACTGATGGACGACGGCGACCACCTTGGTGCGCGCGGTGATGACGTCGTCGATGTTCGAGAGGTCGAGCCGTCCCTCGTCGGTGATGCCGAACCACTTCAACGTCGCGCCGGTGCGCTGGCACAGCTGCTGCCAGGGCACGAGGTTGGCGTGGTGCTCCATCTCTGTGACGACGACCTCGTCGCCGGGGCCGACCGCGAAGCGCTCCGCCTCGGGCCCGGCCGTCGCGGCGTTGCTCATCGAATAGGCGACCAGGTTGAGCCCCTCGGTCGCGTTCTTGGTGAAGATGATCTCGTTGCTCTGCGCGCCGATGAATTCAGCGATCCTGCTCCGCGCACCCTCGTAGAGGATGTCGGCCTCTTCGGCCAACTGATGCGCGCCACGGTGCACGGCGGCGTTGTGCCGCTCGTAGAAGTCGCGCTCGGCGTCGAGGACGACGGTCGGTTTCTGCGACGTCGCACCGCTGTCGAGATAGATCAGCGGGCGGCCGTCGCGGACCGTGCGGTCGAGGATCGGGAAGTCCTTGCGGATCGTGTCGACGTCGTACCCGCGGACGTCCTCTGTCATGAGGCGGCCTCCTGCGGCTCGCCGAAGCGGACGTAGCCCTCCGACTCGATCCGGTCGGCCAGCTCCGGCCCACCGGTCTCGACGATCCGGCCGAGGTAGAAGACGTGCACGACGTCGGGCCGGACGTACTGCAGGATGCGCGGGTAGTGCGTGATCAGCAGCAGTCCGAGGTCGGAGGACTCGCGGGCCTGGTTGACGCCGTCGGACACCGTGCGCAGCGCGTCGACGTCGAGGCCGGAGTCGGTCTCGTCGAGGACCGCGATCTTGGGCTTGAGCAGGGCCAGCTGCAGGATCTCGTAGCGCTTCTTCTCGCCACCGGAGAAGCCCTCGTTGACGCTGCGCTCGGAGAACGACGGGTCGATCTTCAACCCGGCCATCGCCTCGTTGACCTCCTTGACCCAGGTCCGCAGCTTCGGCGCCTCTCCCCGCACGGCCGTCGCGGCGGTACGCAGGAAGTTGGTCGTCGAGACACCCGGCACCTCGACCGGGTACTGCATCGCGAGGAAGAGGCCGGCGCGGGCGCGCTCGTCGACCTTCATCGAGAGCACGTCCTCGCCGTCGAGGGTCACCGTGCCGGAGGTCACCGTGTACTTCGGGTGCCCGGCGATCGAGTAGGCCAGCGTCGACTTGCCCGATCCGTTGGGGCCCATCAGCGCGTGGGTCTCCCCCGAGCGGACGACCAGGTCGACGCCCTTGAGGATCTCGGTGTCCTCGACGGACACGTGCAGGTCGTGAATCTCCAGCGTGGACAACTCAACTCTCCTCAGTGAGGCGGACGTAGACGTCGCCGCCCTCGATCTTCACGGGATAGACGGGTACAGGTTTGGTGGCGGGCAGGCTGGTCGGCCGGCCGGACCGGAGGTCGAAGCACGACCCGTGCAGCCAGCACTCGATCGTGGTGCCCTCCACGTCTCCTTCGGTGAGCGCCACCTCTTCGTGCGAGCAGACGTCGTAGATCGCGTAGACCTCGCCCTCGCTGCGGACGATCGCGACCGGCGTGTCGTCGAACTTGACCCGATGGGCACCCGGCTCGGGAACCTCGTCGAGCGCGCAGGCACGGACGAACTCGGTCATGAACCCACCTGCGCCAGCTCGTCCTCGACCGCGGCGACCAGCCGCTCCTGCACCTCCGGCACGCCGATCCGGTCGATCACCTCGGCGAAGAACCCGCGGACGACGAGCCGGCGGGCGACGTCGGCCGGGATTCCCCGGGCCATCAGGTAGAACAGCTGCAGGTCGTCGAAGCGACCGCTGGCGCTGGCATGGCCGGCGCCGGCGACCTCGCCGGTCTCGATCTCGAGGTTGGGCACCGAGTGGGCGCGGGCACCGTCGGTGAGCAGCAGGTTGCGGTTGAGCTCGTAGGTGTCGGTCTGCTCGCCCTCGGGGCGGATCAGTACGTCGCCGATCCACACCGCCGTGGCGTCGTCACCCTGCAGCGCGCCCTTGTAGGTGACCCGGCTGCGGCAGTTGGGCTGCGCGTGGTCGACGAAGAGCCGGTGCTCCTGATGCTGACCCGCGTCGGCGAAGTAGAGGCCGAGCAGTTCGGCGTCGCCACCGGGTCCGCTGAATTCGACGGTCGGCGAGAGCCGGACCAGTCCGCCGCCGAGGGTCACCGCGACGTGGCGCAGCCGGGCGTCGCGGCCCAGCCGGGCGGCCTGCGCCTCGACGTGCACGGCGTCGTCGTCCCAGTCCTGCAGCGAGACGACGGTCAGTGAGGCACCGTCGCCCACCCGGATCTCCAGGTTGGAGGCGAGGGTCGTCGTACCGACGTGGTCGACGACGACGACGGCCTGGGCGGCTTCACCGACGTCGATGACCAGGTGGCCGTAGGCGGTGCCGCCCTCACCGCGGACGGTGAGGAAGGTCGGCGCGGGCGAGACCACGCCGCGCGGCACGGTCACGACCAGCGCCTGGTCGACGTGGGCCATCGCCAGCGCGCTGACCCGGTCGGCCGGGCTGAGCACGCTGCCGACCAGCGGGTCGTCGCCCGCGACGTGCCCGACGTCGACCTTGTCCGCGGCCCGCACCTCGACGACGACCTTGCCGTCGGCGGTCAGCGGTTCGAGCAGCGTCCGCATCCGGTCCAGCGGGGTGAACCGCCAGTCCTCCTCGCGCCCGGACGGTACGCCGAACGTGTCCGGGTCGCGCGAGGTGACGCGGGCCGGCCTTGCGTCGCCGGGCTGGCGCACCGGTCCGCCATGACTGTGGGCGCCCGGCGCCCGTCCCGTCGCGGCGCCGGTATCGGTCCCCAGCACCTGCGACGCGACCACCGCCTGCTCGGCCGCCGCCTGTTCGCGGACGGCGTCGGTCTGCGCGCCCTGGCTTTCAGAGCTCGTGTCGGTATCAGCCATCGTCAGCCGACGGCTCCTTCCATCTGCAGCTCGATCAGCCGGTTGAGCTCGAGCGCGTATTCCATCGGCAACTCGCGCGCGATGGGCTCGACGAAGCCGCGGACGATCATCGCCATCGCCTCGTCCTCGGTGAGCCCGCGGCTCATGAGGTAGAACAGCTGCGTCTCGCTGACCTTCGACACCGTGGCCTCGTGACCCATCGACACGTCGTCCTCGCGGACGTCGACGTAGGGATAGGTGTCCGATCGGCTGATGGTGTCGACCAGCAACGCGTCGCACTTCACGGTCGACTTGGAGCCGTGTGCGCCCGGCTCGATCTGCACCAGGCCGCGGTAGGAGGTGCGCCCGCCGCCGCGCGCGACCGACTTGGAGATGATCGTGCTCGACGTGTGCGGCGCGACGTGCACCATCTTGGCACCGGCGTCCTGGTGCTGACCCTCACCGGCGAAGGCGACCGAGAGCGTCTCGCCCTTGGCGTGCTCACCGAGCATCCAGACGGCGGGGTACTTCATCGTCACCTTGGAGCCGATGTTGCCGTCGATCCACTCCATCGTCGCGCCCTCGTGGGCCACCGCGCGCTTGGTCACGAGGTTGTAGACGTTGTTGGACCAGTTCTGGATGGTGGTGTAGCGGCAGCGGGCGTTCTTCTTCACCACGATCTCGACGACCGCCGAGTGCAGCGAGTCGGTCTTGTAGATCGGGGCGGTGCAGCCCTCGACGTAGTGCACGTAGGCGCCCTCGTCGACGATGATCAGGGTCCGCTCGAACTGGCCCATGTTCTCGGTGTTGATCCGGAAGTAGGCCTGCAGCGGGATCTCGACGTTGACGCCCGGCGGGACGTAGATGAACGACCCGCCCGACCACACCGCGGTGTTGAGCGACGCGAACTTGTTGTCGCCGGCCGGGATCACCGAGCCGTAGTACTCCCGGAAGAGGTCTTCGTGCTCGCGCAGCGCGGTGTCGGTGTCGAGGAAGAGGACGCCCTGAGCCTCGAGGTCCTCACGGATCTTGTGGTAGACGACCTCGGACTCGTACTGCGCCGCGACCCCGGCGATCAGCCGCTGCTTCTCCGCCTCGGGGATGCCGAGCTTGTCGTAGGTGTTCTTGATGTCAGCCGGCAGCTCGTCCCACGTCGCGGCCTGCTTCTCGGTCGACCGGACGAAGTACTTGATGTTGTCGAAGTCGATGCCGGTGAGGTCGGCTCCCCAGTTGGGCAGCGGCTTCTTGCCGAACAGCTTCAGCCCGCGCAGCCGTCGCTCGAGCATCCACTCCGGCTCGTTCTTACGCCGGGAGATGTCGCGGACGACCTCGTCGGAGAGGCCGCGTCGGGCCGACTCGCCGGCGACATCGGAGTCCGCCCAGCCGAACTTGTAGCCGGACATGGCTTCGATCTGCTCGTCCTGCGTGAGGACGGGCGCGGTGGTCTCCGGTGCAGTGGTCATGCGTGCTTCCTCCCGGATACGGGCGTACCTGTGGGAACTGCTGTCGAACTCGTGGTGACCGGGACGTGCGTCGTGCACACGCCGTCGCCCCGGGCGATGGTGGCCAGTCGTTGCACGTGGGTGCCGAGCAGGCGCGAGAACGCCTGGGTCTCGGCCTCGCACAGCTGGGGGAACTCGGCGGCGACGTGAGCCACCGGGCAGTGGTGCTGGCAGAGCTGCTCGCCGCTACCCACCGTGTGCGCGGAGGCAGCGTATCCCTCGTCGGTCAGCGCCTCGGAGAGGGCCGCCACCTTCTCCCCCGGCGTCTCGGCGGCGGCGATCCGGTCGCGGTTGCGCGACTCCAGCACCGCGAGCCGCTGTTCGGCGAAGGCCGTGACAGCCTTCTCCCCACCGCGGGCGGCAAGGAAACGCAACGCGGACGCGGCGAGGTCGTCATAGGCGTGGGGGAAGGACTCGCGGCCACCCTCCGTCAGGGCGAAGACCCGGGCCGGACGACCGCGGCGACGCCCGCCCAGCGGTCGGCTGTCGCGTGCCACGACGACTCCGTCGGCGACGAGGCCGTCGAGGTGCCGGCGTACGGCGGCCGGGCTGATGTCCAACCGCTCGGCCAGCGCGGACGCGGTCTGCGGGCCGGCCTCCATGAGCAGTCGCGCGACAGCATCGCGGGTGCGATGCTCCACGGACGGCTCGGCGGTCCCGGCGAATTTCACAACACTATTGTGTCGTTTATCGGCCCCCGCGGCAAACAGAATCCCCGGTGACCCCGGTCACCGCCCCCCGGTATATCCCGATATGCCCGCCTTGCTCGGCCCCTCTTTCGGCTTGAACGTGACGTTCAAGCCGCTAGATGGCCTGAACGTGACGTTCAAGCCGAACGGAGGGAGCGGAAATGGGCACGCGTGTGGTGCGGAATCCCGGCCCGGGCCGTCAGGTGTGCAGGCGGGGTACGTCGGCCAGCAGGCCCTGGGTGTACTCGTGCTGCGGGGCGAAGATCACCTCGTCGGTCGGGCCCGACTCCACCAGCTCGCCCTTGCACATAGCCAGGATCCGGTCGCTGACGTAGCAGGCCTGGCCGATGTCGTGGGTGATGAAGATGATCGTCATGTCCTGATCGCGGCGCAGGTCCATCAGCACGTTGAGGATGTTGGCCCGCAGCGACGCGTCGAGCATCGAGGTCGCCTCGTCGGCGATGAGCACCCGGGGGCGCATCATCAGGGCCCGGGCGATCATCACCCGCTGCCGCTGACCGCCGGAGAGCTGGTGCGGCCACTTGCCGAGCACGTCCTTGGCCTTCAGCCCGACCTGCTCGAGGGCGTTGATCATCCGGTCCTCGGCGCCGACCAGCTGCTCGGCCTCGGAGAGCAGGCCCTGGGAGCGCTGCAGAAGCCTGCGGACGGTGAAGAACTGGTTGAACGCGCTGAACGGGTCCTGGAAGACCGCCTGCACCTCGCGCCAGTAGGACTTGACGTCGCGGCCCTCGATCGCGGTGATGTCCTTGCCGTCGAGCAGGATCGAGCCCGAGGTCGGGTCGAGCAGCCGCAGCAGCAGCCGGGCGAGGGTCGACTTGCCGCTGCCGCTCTCCCCCACCACGGTGACGATCTCGTTGCGACCGACGGTGAACGACACGTCGTCGACCGCACGGACGACATTGTCGCCGCGGCCGAAGAGGCGGGTCAGGTTGCGGGCCTCCAGCAGTGGGGCGCCGCCCTGTTCCGCAGCGCCCTGCTCCGCTTCGCTCTGCTGCGGCAGGCTGGGGCGGGTCACAGCTTCGCCTCCACGGGCTCGCCATTGTGGTCGCGCGACCACCAACAGCTGGCGAAGCGACCTGGGTCACCGACCATCGGCGGCTGCTCCGTCGTACAGATGTCCATGGCGAGGCTGCAGCGCGGATGGAACCGGCACCCCGACGGTGGACTGACCAGGTCGGGCGGTGAGCCGGTGATCCCGGTGATCCGGCGGGTGCGGATCTGCGGCTCCGGCACGAGTACCGAGTGCACCAGCGCCGCGCTGTAGGGGTGCCGGGCGCGGTTGATGACCTCCTCGGCCTCGCCGACCTCGACCACCTGCCCGGCGTACATGATCGCGATCCGGTCCGCGATCGCATTGAGCACGGGCAGGTCGTGCGTCACGAAGATGACGCCGTTGATGAACCGGCGGGACAGCATCTCGCGGAGCAACTCGATGAGGATCCGCTGGGAGGAGACGTCGAGCGCCGAGGTCGGCTCGTCGGCGATCAGCAGCTTCGGGTTCAGCAGCGTGGAGAGCACGGTCACGACGCGTTGTTTCATGCCGCCGCTGAGCTGGTGCGGGTAGTAGTCGAGCACCCGGCGGGGCAGGTCGAGCTGCTCGAGCCGCTCCGCGGCACGGTCGATCGCCTCGTCCCGGCGCACCTTGCGGTCGTGCGCCCGGATGATGTCGAACGCGAAGTCGCGGATGCGAAGGGTCGGGCTCAGCGAGTTCATGGCTCCCTGCGGTAGTAGGGAGACCACCTCCCCGCGCCACGACCGCGGCGGGGGACGGCGCGGCTCGAAGCTCAGCGTCTCCCCGGCGACCTCGAGCTCGCCCTCGAGCACGTAGAGCGGTGGCCGGGCGGTGAGGGACAGGACCGAGGCCAGCGTCGACTTGCCGCAGCCGGATTCTCCGGCGACGCCGAGCACCTCACCCTCGCGGACGTCGATCGAGACGCCGTCGACGGCCATGGTGCCCTGGCCGCCGTGACCGGCGTACCAAGCACGCAGTCCGCGTGCCGCCAGCAGCTGCGTCGAGGTCGCCGTCGTGGTCGCGGTCTCGATGGTCACCGGTGGGCCCCCTCGATCTCGATGGACGCCGCCTCGCCGGCGGGGGCGAACCCACCGGCGGTCTGCACCGGCTCGGTGACCGGCACCGACCGCAACCGCGTCCCGCCGCGGCGCAGGCGCGGGTTGAACACCTCGTCGAGGCTCGACTGCAGCATCAGCAGGGAGAACGCGATCAGGGTAAGCAGCAGGGTCGGCGGCACGAACGCCCACCATGCCCCGGTGCGCATCGACTCCCACGCGAGTGCCCAGTGCAGCATGATGCCGAGCGACACGCCGTCACTCGGGCCCAGGCCGAGCATGGACAGACCCGCCTCCGCCAGGATTGCGCCGGCGACCTGCAGCACGAAGGCCATGCAGACGTAGCTGAGGATGTAGGGCAGTACGTCGAAGCTGATGAGGCTGAACGAACTGGCGCCCGACAGCCGGGCCACGTCGATGTGCTCCCGCGTCTTCACACTGTTGGCCTGGGCCCGCACGGCGCGTGCCGTCCACGGCCAGCTGGTGACACCGATGACCAGAGCGAGGGTGAGCTCCGAGCGGGAGTGCAGTGCGATCGACAGCAGGATCAGGACGACGATCGACGGAATCGCCAGGAAGACGTTGGTCACGCCCATAAGCGATTCCTCGAGGATGCCGCCCTTGTAGCCCGCGACCGTGCCGGTGACGACACCGATCAGTGTCGCGACGATCCCGGCGATCAGCCCGATGATCAGCGACGTGCGGGTGCCGTACATCAGGTTGGCGAACACGTCGTGGCCGAGGTTGTCGGTACCGAGCCACGAGTGTCCGGACGGATGGTCGTAGAGCCCGCCGACGACCTTGCCCGGCGTTCCGGAGAAGATCAGCGGGCCGACGAACCCGAAGAGGACGATCAGGAGGAAGATTCCCGCGCCGATGTAGAAGCGGGGCGTGAGTCGCGCGAGGCCCATGGCTATCGCTCCCCTGCTTGAGCCGCCCGGATCCGCGGATCGATGACGCCGTAAGCGACTTCGACGAGGAAGTTCGCGAAGAGTACGGCGATGACAATGATCAGCGTGATCGCCTGGATGACGGGATAGTCGTTCTGGCTGATTGCGTTGAACAGCAGCGTGCCGATCCCCGGGTAGGAGAACACGATCTCGGTGATCAAGGCGCCGCCGACCAGAGTGCCGATCGACAGCGCGAGGCCGGTCACCTGCGGGAGCATCGCATTGCGGAAGATGTAGCGCACGATCCGGCGGTCGGAGACGCCGAGCCCGCGGCCGTAGTTGACGTAGTCGGAGCCGAGCTCGTAGATCGCCATCGACCGCATCCCCACGGCTTGTCCCCCGATGAACACGAGGACGAGGGACAGGAACGGCAGCCAGTAGTGCTGGATCGCGTCGCTCAAGAATGCACCCGAGAGGGCCGGCGTCGTGCCGTAGGCGTATCCGCCGCCGGCCGGGAAGACGGGAAGCAGCACGGCGAGCAGATAGAGCAGCAGGATCGCCAGGCAGTAGTAGGGCATGCTCGAGGTGAACAGCGACCCGAGGAATGCGCCACGGTCGAACCAGCCGCCCTTGAAGGCCGCAATCGCGCCGAGCACGTTGCCGATCAGCCACCCGATGAGGATGGCCGGGATCTGCAGCCCGAGCGTCCACGGCAGGGCCTGCCCGATGAGCGACTGCACGTGCGCCGGGTACTGCGCGAAGGAGACCCCGAGGTCGCCGTGCAACAGGTGCCAGACGTAGATGCCGAACTGCTGCCAGAAGGGCTTGTCCAGCCCGAAGGCATTGGCGTAGTGCTCGTGGATCACCTTGAGCTGGTCACCGGAGACCCCGCCACGACCGAGACCCGCGACGATGGCGTCGACCGGATTTCCCGGGATCATCCGGGGCAGCCAGAAGTTCAGGAATACCGCGGCGACGAGCGCGCCGAGGTACCACCAGCCCTTTCGGAACATGTACCGGCGGAACGTCATCCGGCGTCACCTCCCGTTCCGCGGCCGTCGCCGGGCCGTCGGAACTCCGTCACGCGGACTTGGGCTTGATCTGGTACAGCCACATCGACCCGGCGCCGGAGAACTGCGGCGGTGCGGTGGGGTGCTCCGCGTTGGGCCAGCCGGTCCACGTCGAGGCGTTGTACTCGAAGAACTCCAATGGGCGGTACATCAACGGGATCATCGGTGCGTTCTGCATGAAGATCTTGTCCAGCTCGGTGTAGAGGTCCTTGGCCTCCGCGCCGGAAACGGTCGCGACCTTCTCGAGCAGCGGCGTGACCCGCGAGTCGTGGAACCGGCCGTAGTTGTAGAACGCCGACTGGCCGGGCTTCGGTACGCCGCGGGAGTCCAGGACGTCGCGGAAACGCTGCCACGGTGTCGCCGGGCTCACTCCCGACACACCCCAACAGGCGAGGTCGAAGTTGCCGTTCTGCACGGCCTGGGTGACCTGCGGAGCCTGCGGGAACTGAGTCTGGATATCGATACCCACCGCCTTCGCGCTGGAGGCGACCACCTGCAGTCCGGTCTGCCAGTCCGACCACCCGGTCGGGGTCTGCGCGGTCCACGGACCGAGGCGCGTCCCGTCAGGCAGGCGGTAGATTCCGTCGCTGCCCTTCTTGCAGTGCAATTCCTGCTCGAGGATCTGGACCGCCTTGTGCGGGTCGTAGCTCCAGCCGTTGGCCTTGACGTTCGCGGCGTTGAAGTACTCCGCTTCGGCGCCGGTCGGCAGCACCAGGCTGGAGTTGGCCGGCTTGGAATACCGCGACATGGCGGTGTTGGCGATCTGCGCGTAGTTGATCGCGTGCGCCAACGCCAGCCGCACCTTGACGTTGTCCAGGCCCTTCTTCGTCGTGTTGACCACGAGCATCGGGATGCTGCCGGGAACGTGGTACGGCGACTTGTCGTACCACGTGCGCACCGGAAGGTGCTTGTTCTGCCACATCTGCCAGATCTGCGGCGTGAACTGCTGCGAGACGTCGATGTCGCCGTGCTGGAAGGCGAGGTCGCCGTCGTCGTTGCCCTTGAAGATGGGGTGCACGATGTAACGCGGGTGCGGCAGGCTGCCGTGCGCGGACTTCCCCCAGTAGCTGTCGACCCGCGACATCGCGACCTGGGTCGCGCTGCTGTTGTCGAGCTTGTAGGGACCTGAGCCCATCGGCTTCATGTTGGTGAATTGGGTGATCTGAGAATTCTTCTTCTCCACGCCCATCCACACATGGGACGGCAGGATGTAGGTCCCAGCCAGCGAGCCCTTCACCATTCCGGGATTCAGCCGGCTCGAGTTGAGGACAACCTTCACCGTCGAGGAATTCACCGCTGAGATCGAGGTGACGTAGTCCCAGAAGGTCGCGTAGGAGATTTCCTTGTGACGCTTCGCGAGCTCAAACGTGTAGACGACGTCGTCGGCGGTCAGCGGTTTGCCGTCCTGCCAGTGCACGCCGTTCTGCAGCGTCACGATGGCAGTCGTCTTGTTCTGGAACTGCAGCGACTTGGCCAGCGCCGGCTTCAGGCTGCCGTCGAGCAGGTCGAAGCCGAAAAGCGTCTCGTAGATGTACTGCTCAGTGTTCTCCCCGGCCGGCCAGGCCGCGGTCGGGCTCAGCGGATTGAAGTTGGTCGGCGGTCCCCATTGGAAGCCGGCGATGAACAACGTCTGTGCACGCTTGCCCGATGCACCTCCCTCAGCGCCCGTACACGCGCTCAGTAGGCCCCCGCCCAATGTGGCTCCAGCACCCAGAATCGCGGCATCGGCAAGAAACTGTCTGCGGGTCCGGTGCAGATGTGGCAGGTCGGCCATGATCCCTAGCTCCTCCAATGGATTGAACGACCGGAGAACGCGCGCCGGACCGCCCACTCGACCCGGCGGAGACCGCAGTCCCGCCGAGCGACCGGGCCGGTTCGCCGGCGTCATGCCGGAGGCGTCAGTCCTATGTCGTCATACGAACTCGGGTTGATGCTGACGGGAGGCTAGGGGGTGCAACCTAGGGCGCGCAAGCATCTCAGTCATGATCATTTACGCGTCGGGGCTGCGTTTGCGGTGTACTCGTCCACCGTTGTCACGATTCGCCGCGGGTCGCGTGCGAAGGCACTGACCTGCCCGGCGACGCGCGGTTGTGCCGACATATCCTCGCTGGCGTGGGACTTTCCGCGAACCGGGCAGTACGATCCGATGTCCCCGCGCTGGAAGTCCGCGGACTCGTCAAGCGCTACGGCGATCTCGTCGCCGTCGCGGGGTTGTCGCTGGTCGCACCCCGCGCCGGTGTGCTGGCGCTGCTCGGCCCGAACGGCGCCGGCAAGACCTCGACCGTCGAGACGTGCGAAGGCTTCCGCCGGCCGGACGGCGGCACGGTACGGGTCCTGGGTCTCGACCCGATCAAGGACCGCGCGTCGCTGCGGCCCCGGGTGGGCGCCATGCTGCAGGGCGGCGGCGCCTATATGGGCGCCCGGGCCGGGGAGATGCTCCGGCTACTGTCGTCCTACGCGCGTGAGCCGCTGGACTGCGTCGAACTGCTGGAGCGGCTGGGTCTGCGCGGCGTCGAACGGACGCCGTACCGCCGGCTCTCCGGCGGGCAGAAGCAGCGGCTGTCGCTGGCGATGGCGATCGTCGCCCGACCCGAATTGGTCTTTCTCGACGAGCCGACGGCCGGGCTCGACCCGCAGGCGCGGCATGCGACCTGGGACGTCGTCCGGGCCCTTCGGGCGGACGGCGTCAGCGTCGTGCTGACCACTCATTACATGGAGGAGGCGGAGCAACTCGCCGACCGGGTGGTGGTGATCGACCACGGCCGGAGCGTGGCCGACGGATCGCCGGCGGAACTCACCCAGGGCGGCGCGAAGGGACAGCTGCGCTTCCGCGCGCCCGGCGGCCTCGACCTGCTCGACCTGGGCGAAATCCTGCCGGACGGCTTCCGGGTCAGCGAGCCGACGCCCGGGTGCTACCTGGTCGAGGGCCCGGTCGACCCCGAGTTGTTGGCTGTGGTCACGGCCTGGTGCGCCCGCCACGACATCATGGCCCGCGACCTGCAGATCGAGCAGCGGTCGCTGGAGGACGTTTTCCTCGATCTCACCGGGCGGGAGCTGCGGTCGTGACCGAGGACATCGCGCCCCTGCGGCCCGGCACCTTCATCCCGCGACCGGGCACCGCGCCGCTGCCGCGGATGCTGGCGGCCCAGACCTGGATGGAGCTCAAGCTCATCCTGCGCAACGGCGAGCAACTCCTGCTCAACCTCATCATTCCGTTGCTGCTCGTCCTGGTGCTCGTCCTGGAACCGTTCGTCAGCGTCGGCGGGAGCCGGGCCGGCTTCTTCGTCCCGGGCGTCCTGGCGCTGGCGATCATGTCGGCGGCGTTCACCGGACAGGCGATTGCGACCGCCTTCGAGCGCAAGTACGGGATCCTGAAACGCCTCGGGGTGACGGCCCTGCCCCGGTCGGTCCTGCTGCTGGGCAAGACATCCGCGGTCGTGTGCGTGGAGATCGTCCAGATCGCGGTGATCTGCCTGGTCGGGCTGGCGGTCGGCTGGCAGCCGCACGGGTCGGCCGGCTCGGTGGCGCTGCTCGTCGTCCTCGGTACGGCGGCCTTCGCCGGGCTCGGGCTGTTGTTGGCCGGCACGCTGCGGGCGGAGGCGACCCTTGCCGCGGCCAACGTGGTGTGGTTCGTGCTGCTCTTCCTCGGCGACGTGATCTTCCCGCTGTCGAAGTTTCCGCACGGGCTCGCCACGTGGCTCGGATTCCTGCCGACCACGGCGCTCGCCCACGGCCTGCGGGCCGTCCTCCGCGACGGTCGGGCGGTACCGCTGCACGATGCGGCGACCCTGGCGGTGTGGGCCGTGATCGCCCTGACCGCCGCCGCGGCGACGTTCCGCTGGGAGTGAGCGGCCCGCGCTGCGGGCGGCCCGGACGCGCCGCCTACGATCGGCGGGTGACGGACGGCCTGCTGACGGCGTACCGCCGGATTCGTGACACGCCGACGAGCCCGCGGCTGATGCGGGGTCTCGCGGTGGCGGCCATCGTGGCCAACGCCGGCATCGCGATCACCGGAGGTGCGGTCCGGCTCTCGGAGTCCGGGCTCGGCTGCCCCACCTGGCCGCAGTGCACCAACGGCAGCCTGCTGCCGACCGCCGCGAACCCGACCGGGGCGGTGCACCAGGGGATCGAGTTCGGCAACCGGTTGCTCACCTTCCTGGTCTTCGCCACGGCGCTCGCCTGCGTCGTCGCCGCCTGGCGGCTGCGCCCGCGCCGGCGGGACGTGCGCGCGATCGCGCTGCTCCTCCCCCTCGGCGTCGTCGCCCAGGCCGTGCTCGGCGGCATCACGGTGCTCGAGAAGCTCAACCCGCTCACCGTCGCCCCGCACTTCCTGCTGTCGATGGTGCTGACCTACGTCGCGGTGTGGCTGCACGCCCGCACGGCGGAGGGCGACGACCCGCCCGCTCTGCTCGTCCGACGCGAGATCCAACTCGGCATCCGGCTCCTCGTCGTCGTACTCATGGCCACGCTGGTCGCCGGCACGCTGGTGACCGCGACCGGGCCGCACGCCGGCGACATCCACACCCGGCGGCTCGGGTGGGACCCGACGATGATCACCCAGTTCCACGCCGACCTCGTCTTCCTCTACGTCGGCCTCGTGATCGCGCTGATCCTCGGCCTGCGGGCCACCCGCGCGCCCCGGCGTACGCAGCGTCGCGCGATCGTCCTGTTCGGCGTGGTCGTGCTGCAGGCGGTCGTCGGCTACGTGCAGTACTTCACGCACGTGCCGGCCGTGCTGGTCGGCGTACACATCGCGGGTGCCACGTTGGCGACCATCGCGACGGCGCGACTGTTCTTCTCGACCCGTGAGCGCGGCCCCGCACCGGACGCGCCGGCGCTGCTCGGTGCCGAGGACCGGGAGACCTTGATCGGCCTCTGACCCGACCGGCGGTTAGGGTCTCCTCCATGCCGCAGAGTCACGATCTCACCACCCTGCTGGACCAGTTCATCGCCGAGGAGTTCGAGGACCGGCCGGTCATGGCGTCGGCGGCCGGTGCCGCGGGCTACGACGACCGGCTCGGCGACTTTTCCGCCTCGGCCCGCGAACGCCGCGCGTCCCGCGACCGGGAGTGGCACGCCACCTTCACCGGCGTGCCGGACGACGGGCTGGACGCCGACGCGCGGATCGACCGCGACCTCGCGATCGCGACGTTGCGCGGCCGGGTGCTGCTCGACGAACGACCGGACTGGCGGCGTGATCCCGCGACCTACCTCGAGCCGTGCCTGCGCGGCCCGCACGTGCTCTTCCTGCACCGGCTGCACCCGGAGGCCGAACTGGTCGCCGCCGCGGTTGCGCGGCTGCGGCAGGTCCCCGACGTCCTCGAAGCGGGCATGGCCAACCTGGACCCGGAGCTCACTCCCCGGCTGCTCGTCGACCGGGCCATCGGGCAGGCCCGGTCGGCCGTCCGCTACGCCCGCGATTACCTGCCGGCCGAGGCCGAGGACCCGCGGCTGCGGACCGCCCTCACGGCCGCCGCGGCCGAGGCGGCACTCGCCTTCGAGCGGTTCGCGGAGTGGCTGGAGGGGCTCGGCGAACGCGCGGGCGGCGACTGGCGGCTCGGCGAGCCGCTGTATTCCGCCCTCCTCGCCGAGCGGGAGCTGCTCGACCTGGACGCGAACTCCCTGCATCGGCGCGGGCAGGCGGCGTACGACGAGCTGGACATCGAGATGCGGAAGGTCGCCGAGAACATGCCGGGCGGCGGACCGGACTGGCTCGCCGTGATGAAGGAGCTCAACCAGGAACACGCGCCGACCCTCGAGGCCATGCGCCAGGCGTACGAGACGACGACCGGGCAGGCCCGCGACTTCCTGCGCGAGCGGAAGCTGGTGCCGTTCGCCGAGGGCGAGGAGTGCGCGGTCGTGCCCGCCCCGGTGTTCCAGCGGCCGGTGCTGGCGGTGGCGTCGTACGCCGGTCCGCCGCCGCTGACCGACCGGCGGCTGGGGCACTTCTTCGTCCCGTTCACCGCCGACGACGCGAGCGAGGAGCAGGTGCAGCAGCGGCTGCAGACCAACTCCAGCGCGTCGATCCCGACCATCTCCGTGCACGAGGCCTACCCCGGACACCACTGGCACCGCACCTGGTCGGCCGGCGGGGCGCGACCGATCCGCAAGCTGCTGGGCACGCCCTACTTCGGCGAGGGATGGGCGCTCTATGCCGAGCGGATGATGTATCAGGAGGGCTTCTTCACCGACCCGCGGCACGTGCTCGCCCACCTCGACGCCCGGATCTTCCGGGCCGCCCGGATCGTCGTCGACACCGCCCTGCACGCCGGCGACATGAGCGTCGAGGAGGCGGTCGACACGATGGCGACCAAGGCCTCGCTGTCCCGGGACACCGCCGAGGTCGAGATCCGGCGCTACTGCGCCTGGCCGACCCAGGCGGCGTCGTACCTCACCGGGGCCCTCGAGATCGAAGCGATCCGGGAACGTTGGCGGGCTGCCAATCCGGCAGCCCCGTTGGCCGATTTCCACGCGGCGATCGCCGGGAGTGGCAACCTGCCGCTGGGGCTCGCGGGCCGCGCGGTCCTCGGCGACGCCTGACCCGCGCCGCCTCGCCCGCCCCGCCGTCCGGGGCCGGCCGCCCCTCCATTCGGCTTGAACGTCACGTTGATGCCAAATGGGGAGCGGCCGATTCCGCTTGAACGTCACGTTCAGGCGGTCTAGCCGCATCAACGTGACGTTGACGCGGAATGAGAACCCGGGGCGACGCGCCGGGGCGCCGGACGCGGCTTCTCAGCCGACCTTCAGCCCGTCGCGGCACACTGGCCGGGTGCGGATCTTGGTAGTCGACGACGACCGGCCGGTGCGCGAGTCGCTGCGCCGGTCGCTGACCTTCAACGGGTACGACGTCGAGCTGGCGGCGGACGGGTTCGAGGCGCTGCGCGTGGTCGCGGCCAACCGGCCCGACGCCATGGTGCTCGACGTGATGATGCCCGGCATGGACGGGCTGGCGACCTGCCGCCGGCTGCGGTCGGTCGGCGACGACCT
>DASXJE010000111.1 GCA_036497565.1 Mycobacteriales bacterium | reverse complement strand
CCGGCTGCACGATCTCCTCCTGCCCGGCGGGGTCCTCGTCGTCCTCGGGTGCTACGAGGAGAAGACGAGAAGCGACGTGATCGTGAGCCGGACGGCCTCGATCGCCAACATCGCCATGGGGCTGGCCCACCGGATCGGCCGTACCGCGAACCGCCGATCGGTCGCCGGCCCAGGCGCCCCCGTCGCGCCGGCCACGATGACCCTCGCCGAGATCCGGTCGCAGGTCGAGGCCCGCCTGCCGGGCGCGACGATCCACCGGCGCCTGTTCTGGCGCTACCTGCTGACCTACCGCCTGCCCGGCTCCACGTAAGCTCGCCGGCATCATCGATCCGATCCGCGACATCCGAGCATCCGCGATATCCCGGCTACGTAGCCCTTCTGCCCCCAGCTCCAGGGCCGTGTCTTCCGCCGGCCGGGTCGCGGCATGACCCCGCGACCGCGTCAGCGGCAGGGAAAGCGCGATAGCCGTCGCGCGCCGGAGAGTCGCGCCGGGTCCACCGGGATCCGGATGTTCGCCGCGACCGCATCCGGCCTCGGCCGTCTCGCGCGGCAGGAGCTCGCCGACATCCCGGCCGTCACGGTGGGCGACCTCGGGTCCGACGGGCGGTCGGACATCGTGCTGTTCGACGCCGCACCCGCCCACGCCGCCGACCCGCTGACGGCCCGGCTGAGCGAGGACGTGTTCGTCGAGGTCGGCCGGACGCTGCGTTCGGACGGCGATCGGGCGCAGTGGATCGCCCGGCGCCTCTGGCGTCCGCAACGTGTCCAGCAGGCACTGGCGAATCTGCGCACCGCTCGCCGGCTGGGCCGCGGTTCGGTGACCTTCCGGGTGATCGTCCGGGTGCTCCAGGAGCGTTCCTTCCCGAGGACCGAGCTGCGCCGGCACCTCACCCAGGCCGTCGCGCATGATCAGCCGACGTGGCGCGTCGACGACCCGGCGCAATTGGAGATCTGGGTGGTCGAGTACTCCCACGGGCGCTTCCTGGCCGGGCTGCGCCTGTCCGACGCCACCATGCGCCAGCACGGCGGTCGCTCCGTCGAGCGGACCGGCGCCCTGCGGCCGGCCGTCGCGGCCGCCATGGTCCGGCTCGCCGGATCGCCGGACGGCGTACTGCTCGACCCGTGCTGCGGGTCGGGCACGATCCTCACCGAAGCGATCGAGCAGGGCTGGACCGCGACGGGGAGCGACATCGACCGGGAGGCGGTCCGGGCCGCCGGACACAACGTCCCGCGCGCCACCGTGTCCCACGCCGACGCGCGCAGCCTGGACCTGCCCGCCGGGTCGGTCTCGGCCTGCGTGTCCAACCTGCCCTTCGGCCGCCAGTTCGACGTCGATGAAGACATGACCACCTGGCTGACCACGGTGCTCGGGGAGATCTCGCGGGTCACCCGGCCGGGCGGTCGCGTCGTGCTCCTCGCGCCCAAGCTGCCCCGTTCGACCCTCCCGCCCCAGCTGCACCTCGAGCGCCGGCACCCGGTCCGCGTGCTGGGTACGCCGGCGACGATCTGGACCTGTGTGCGCAGCGGCTGATCGCGGTTCGCTCCCCCGGTGTGCGAAGGAGGCGAATACTGGGGCTTCAGGCCATGCGCAGGATCGGCCGCGAGCAAGAGTGGATTGAGGTGGGAACGGTGTCTCCAGTTCCCGGCGGTATGCCGCTGCTCGCCTCCGGCTCGCATCTGGACGAGTCCGACGGTGCCTGCCTGATGGAGTTCGCCTCGATTCTCGCGGGCGAACGGTTCAGTGACCGGCCGCGCTGCAGCGACCCCGTGCTCGCCGATCTGGTCCGGGCCGTCAACGACGAGATGAGCACCGACGGGCGCCAGCAGCTCGCGATGACCGCACCGGTCCTCGTCGGCCTGGTCGGCGACGACCGGATCGCGCCGGCCGTGGTCGCCGCGGCCGCCGACGTCGCCCTGACCCGCACCCCGCCGTCGCGGTGGTCTGCCTGGCGCCTGCGCGGCCAGGAGCGCCGGGCCCGCGCCCGGCTCGCCCGCAAGTCGCCCCCTGGACCATCGGTCCGCAGGTCCGCCGTCGGGCGGCTGCGCCGCCGGACGGTCAGCGTCCTCTATGCGCGCGGCCCGGCCAACCATGCCGTCACCCGCGCCGTCTCCGCGCTGGCCAGCGCTCCGCGCCCCGAGCGGGACCGGGCGCTGGGCGCCGCGCTGACGGCGGCGCTCGGTGCGGCTCTACTCCTTGACGGCCCCGGACAACATGCCGGAGATGAAGTGGCGCTGCAGGAAGAAGTACAGGACCACCACCGGTAGCGCGACGATCGTGGCGCCTGCGGCCAGCAACGAGAACTGCGATGTGTGCTGGCCCTGGAAGAACGCCAGGCCGAGCGGCGCGGTGCGCAGCTTCTCGGTGGAGATCATCACCAACGGGAAGAGGAAGTCGTTCCACGTCCACATGAAGACCAGCATCGCCATCGTCAGGAGCGCCGGCCGGCTGATCGGCACCAGAATCCGCCACAGCACCGACCAGCTGTTCGCGCCGTCGATGCGGGCCGCCTCGAGCAGGCTTCCGGGTACGCCGCGGAAGAACGTGCGCATCCAGAACGTGCTGAAGGCCAGTGACTGCGCGGCCTGGGGAAGGATCAACGCCCAGTAGGTGTCGGTGAGCCCCACCCCGCGCAGGTCGAAGTACAGCGGGATGACCAAGGCCTCCTCCGGGACCATCAGGCCGAGCAGCAGCACGTAGAACAGCACGGAGCGGCCGCGGAACTCCATCGTCGCGAAGGCGTATCCGGCGAGAATCGCCAGGACGCCCGACAGGACGACGACGCTGACGGTGACGATCGCGCTCGACCGCATGTACTCCGAGAAGTGGCCCTGGTGCCAGGCTGTGACGAAGTTGGAGAAGTGCAGGCTGCTCGGGAAGCTCAGCGAGGCCGACGACTCCGACGGTGACGTCAGTGCGGACGAGAGCACGCCGAGCAGCGGGAACAGCGCGATGACGGCGAAGAATCCGAGGATGAGGTAGTTGATCGCGGAGTCGCGTCGTAGGTTCATCGGCTCTCCCCCGGGTCGACGCGGTTGATCACGACGGTCGCGATCAGGATCAGCAGGGTGAGCAGGATGCCGATGGCGCACGCCGAGCCGACCTGGCCGACGTCGAACGCCCGGTGATAGACCTCGAAGGCCGGTACCGAGGTCTGGGTGCCCGGACCGCCGCGGGTTGCGACGTAGATCAGGTCGAAGCTCTTCAGGCCGGCGACGACGCTCAAGGTGAGGGCGACCGCGATCTGGGGGCGCAGGCCGGGCAGCGTCACGGTGAAGAACTCGCGGATGGCTCCCGCGCCGTCGATCCGGGCCGCTTCGAACAGCTCACGCGGGATCTGGGAGACACCGGCGAGGAAGAGGACCAGGCACAGGCCGATCTCCACCCAGGTGCCGATGAGGCCGACCGCCGGTAGTGCCCAGGTGAAATCACCGAGCCACGGCTTGGTGATGGCATGCAGCCCGATCGCGCTGAGGAAGTCGTTGAGTACGCCCTGCGGTGCGTAGATCGCTGTCCAGATCGTCGCGACGACCACCGACGCCACGACCTGCGGCAGGAAGAGCACGACCCGGAAGAAACCCAGACCCTTCGTATGTCTTGCCCGCGACATGACCGCGGTCAGGAGCAGCGCGAGCGACACCGGGATCAGAGCATAGAAGACGATCAGCACCAGCGAGTGCACGAAGGCCGACCGCAGACCGGGATCGCTGAACGCCTCGCCGTAATTGCGCAGCCCGACCCACGTGGACGCGGACAGGCCGTCCCACTGGTACAGCGATATCCAGAACCCGTGGATCAGCGGGAACAACAGGAAGATCCCGAACAGCACGAACGCCGGAAGCAGGTAGAGATAGGCGATCCGGTCGGACTTCTTGGTCGCCTTCCGCCGACCGGCGCGCCGTTTGTCGTCGGGCGCGCCGGTGCGGTCGGTCGGTGTGCTTACTGCGGCCAAGGGGATACCTACGTGTTCCTAGTTGGACTGTTTGAATGCGCCGGCGTCCGCCTGCAGGGCCTTGGTGAAGGCCTTCGGATCGAGCTTGCCTCCGATGAGCTGCTGCAGGTTGGACGTGATGGTGTCGTAGAACGTCGGCGTCGTGTAGTCGAGGTAGGGCGTCAGCCCGTCCTCCTGGCTGATCGTCTTCCACGCGGCGAAGATGTCCGCGTTCAACGAACCGGCCTTCGGGGTGTACGACGGCGGCTGCACGGCCGGCAGGTTGCCGGTCTTGGCGAGCACGTCCTCGGCATGAGCGTCGGTGATGAAGTTGAGGTAGGCGCCCGCGACGTCAGCGTGCTTGGTCTTCGAGGTGATCGACCACGCAAGCCCCTCGCCGCCCTCGGTGGCGCTCGGCTGGCCGGCCTTCATGGGCGGCGGGCTCATGAATCCGACGTTGCTGCCCATCGCCTGGTCCAACTCGGCGAGGCGCCACGTGCCGTCGATCCGGAACACGCCCTGCCCCTTCCCGAAGTTGGCCGACGCCTCGTCGCCGGTCAGGCCGTTGGCGCCCGCCGTGAGATAGCCCTTCTTCGCCCAGTCGCTGACCACCTGTGCGGACTGCACGGTGCTGGCGTCGGTCCATTTGGCGCTACCCGACGACGCCACCATGTCGCGCACCTCCTGCTTGCCGGCGATCGCGGCCTGCGCCACGCCGAAGAGGTGGATTGCCGGCGACTTGTCCCCCGTGCCGAACTGGATCGGCAGCTGCCCCTTGGCCTTGATCTTGGGCAGGTCGGCCTCGAACTCGCTGAAGGTCTTCGGGAGCGGCAGTCCGACCTGCTTCAGCAGCTTCTTGTTGTAGTAGATCCCGACGATCTCCCCGGTCTGCGAGACGCCGTACAGGTTGCCGGTCTGCCACTTCTTCCCGTCGGAGCTGAACTTGTTGAGGGCGAGCAGCTGCTTCGGGAAGGTGTTGTTCCACCCGTAGACCTTGGCGTAGTTGTCCAGCGGCAGCAGCAGGTTGGCCTTCACGAAGGCACCCATGTCGGGGTATCCCTGGTTGGCCTGCACGACGTCCGGGGGGTTCTTCGACGACAGGGCGAGCTTCAGGGTCGCCTTGAGGTCGTTGAGGGTGCGCGCGACCCGCTTGATCGTGACGTTCGGGTATTTCTGCTCGAACTCCTTGTTCAGCTGCGTGGTGGCGGTGTCGGCGCCGCCCGAGGTGTTGATGTCCCACTCGGTGAGCGTGACCTTCCCCGCCTTGGCCACGTCTGTCGAGATGGCGCCGGTCGACTTTGCGTCCGGCTTCGAGTTGCTCGCACCCGGCGCGCAGGCGGCCACCGCCGCCAGCGCCAGAGCCACCCCGGCGAGCGCGACCCGTCGGCCCGTCTCGTGTCGCCAATTCCTCATCGGGCACCCTTCCAGTCGAGCAGCCGGCATCGGGCCGGACAGATTAGCGGACTCATGACACCTGCGACGGCTCGGCTCGGTCGCGCAGGAAGGAACGAAGCAGGGCGACGTCGCCGGCGTCGGCTCGACCGGGTTCGGCGAGCCAGTCTTCGATCTCGCGCCACCCGGGTGCGCTGCGTGCCCCGCCGAGTTGGCGTACGGACAGCCCGGCGCACACGTTGGCCAGCAGCAACCGCTGGCGCAGTGGCCGGCCGGACAGCGTGCCGTAGATCAGCGCCGCCGTGAACACGTCGCCGGCGCCGGTGGGATCGAGCGCCTCAACGGGGATCGCCGGCGCGCTCGCCTCCTCACCGGTGTTCCCGTCGACCGCGATCACGCCGCGCTCCCCGCAGGTGACGGCGACGAGCGGAACATGCTGGGCGAGCCGGCGCAGCGCCGCCTCCGGGCTGTCGGTGCGGGTGTAGGCCATCGCCTCGGTGGCGTTGGGAATGAAGGCGTCGAAGTGGGCGAGGCTGGACAGGATCTCCGGCGACCACTTCTCCTCGGCGTCCCAGCCGACGCCGCCGAAGAGCCGGGTACCGGCCGACCGCATCTCCAGGGCCCACTCCGGGACCTCGGGGGTGACGGCCAGATGCGCCGCCCGGGCCCGCGGCAACTGCGGAGCGAGTGCTCGGACCGGCACCGGGCCGCGGCTTCCGTGGGTGATGAACCGGCGGTCGCTCGGGCTGGTCAACGAGACCGTGACGGCGGTGGCGACTGTCGGGAACTGGCCGAACCACCGCAGGTCGAGGTTGTCGACGTCGGCGAGCAAGGCACGCAGGTGGTCACCGAAGATGTCGGTGCCGGCGGCGACGGCGATGCCGGCGTGCAACCCGAGCCGCGCCGCCGCGACCGCCCGGTTGGCCGTCCCGCCGGGTGACACCGCCCGGTCGCGTACCCACGACTCGGTGCCGGGCTCGGGTAGCTGGTCGATCCCCCCGAAGATCAGATCGAAGAAGACCATCCCGACGAAGAAGACGTCGATGGCGGGCGGGGACGAGGACACCTGGCCAGCGGAGGGCGCGCCGGGCTGGGGAAGGCTCGACACCAGAAGCTCCTCCAGACGCGTGCGACCCCCAACCAGCGGCCAGGCGAGAGTATTCAACAGGTGAGCGACTTTGACAAGATGACGCCTGCGGTGAGCGACTCGGCGGCAATCGGGTGAGCGACCGGGTTCAGGTCTGAGCGAGTCACTGCTAGCATCCGGCGCGTGTTACGACGCGAACGGGACGACCTGATCGTCCGGGCACTGCGGGCGAAGGGCAGCGCGTCGGCCCGCGAGCTCGCACTCCGGCTCGGCGTGAGCAGCGCGACGATCCGGCGAGATCTGCACCGCCTCGACAGCAACGGGGAGATCCGGCGGGTCTACGGCGGGGCGATCCTGGACGAGGCGGCGATCGAGCGCCCGTTCGATGTCTGGAACGACCAGTCGGCCGACGAGAAGGAGCGCATGGCAGCCTGCGCCGCCACGTTGGTGCGCGACGGCGACGTGCTGCTCCTCGATATCGGGACGACGACGATGCGCCTCGCCGGCCGGCTGCGCGGCCGCCCGGTCACGGTCATCACCAGCAACCTCGCGGTCTTCGACGTCCTGCGCGACGATCCCGCCGTCCAGCTCGTGCTGCTCGGCGGGATGGTCCGCCGCAACTACAAGTCGCTGGTGGGCTCGCTGACCGAGGACGCATTGCGGCAGGTGTCGGTCGACCGGTTGTTCCTGTCGTGTGCGGGGGTGCGCAACGAGGGCAACGTGGTCGACAACATGATGGTGGAGGTACCCAGCAAGCGGGCGATGGTCGCCGCGGCGCAGAACGTCGTACTCCTCGCTCACGGAAGCAAGTTTCCCGGGTCCGGATCCCTGCGGATCTGCAACCTCGCCGACGTCGACGTCGTAGTCACGACGCCTGACGCCGACGACGAGACATTGAATGTCTGCCGACAGGCAGGCGGAAAGGTGCTGACAGCGTGAAGCTGGCCATTATCGGTGGCGGTGGGTTCCGCGTGCCCCTGGTGTATCGGGCACTCCTCGCCGACACCGGCCGTCCGAGGGTTGATGACGTCGCGCTCTACGACACGTCGCCGGAACGCCTGCAGGTGATGAGCTCGGTGCTGGCGCACCAGGCCGAGGGCGTCCCCGATGCGCCGCGCATCCACACGACGACCGATCTCGACGAGGCACTCGGCGGGGCGCAGTTCGTCTTCTCCGCGATCCGCGTCGGCGGGGTCGAGGCACGTACCCAGGACGAGCGGGTCGCGCTGCGGCTCGGCGTGCTGGGTCAGGAGACCACCGGTCCCGGCGGGCTCGCGTACGGGCTCCGGACGATCCCGGCCGCGCAGCGGATCGCCGAGCGGGTCAAGGACCTGGCACCCGACGCCTACATCATCAACTTCACCAACCCCGCCGGGATGATCACCGAGGCGATGCAGCGGGTGGTCGGCGACCGGGTCATCGGCATCTGCGACACCCCAAGCGGCCTGGGTCGGCGGATCTCTGCCGTGCTCGGGGTCGACCCGAAGCGGGTGCAGCTGGATTACGTCGGCCTCAACCACCTCGGCTGGATGCGCCGGCTGATCGTCGACGGGCACGACCGCCTTCCCGAGCTGCTCGCCGACGAGACCGCACTGGCCGGGCTCGAGGAGGGCACGATCTTCGGCGTTCCGTGGCTGCAGTCGCTGGGCTGCGTCCCGAACGAGTACCTGTACTACTACTACTTCAACCGTGACGCCGTCCGCTCGATCCGCAGCCAGGAGGCCACTCGCGGCGAGTTCCTGGTGCGGCAGCAGGCCGACTTTTACGCCGCGGCGGCCGACAACCCGGACAAGGCGTTCGACCTGTGGCACCGCACGATCGCCGAACGGCGCGCGCTCTACATGGCCGAGGCCAAGGGCACCCGGGTCGAGGACGTGCAGCCGACCGAGGAGCCGGTGAGCAGCGGCTACGAAGGTGTCGCGCTCGGCGTCATGGCCGCGATCGCCCGTAACGAGCGTTCGACGATGATCCTCAATGTGCGCAACAACGGCGCCCTGCCCGGCCTCGACGCCGACGCCGTGGTCGAACTCCCCTCGACCGTCGACGCCAACGGCGCGCACCCGTTGGCCACGAGCCCGCCCGACCTGCACCAGCTCGGGCTCATCCAGCAGGTGAAGATGGTCGAGCGGCTCACCATCGAAGCCGCGACGACGGGGTCGCCGGACGCCGCGCTGAAGGCGTTCGCTCTACACCCGCTCGTCGACTCGGTCCGGGTCGGACGCGAACTGCTCGACGGCTACGTCGACGCGATCCCGGAGGTCGCGCAGGCACTCGGCGCCCGACGCTAGCCACTACACCTCGAGCTTCTCCATCGCCGCCGGGACGGTGCGGTAGCCGTGGGATCGCCATGCGCCGAGTGCGACGCCCACGGCCATCCAGCTGAACCCGAACGTATAGGTGATCCAGTCGAAGCCCGACCAGACGTAGGCGATGATCGCGAGACCGATCGCCGGGAACAGCAGGTAGGCGACGAAGCCGGCGAGGCCGCGCCGGCGCTGGCGGATGAAGAAGTACACGAACACCGCGACGTGCAGGATCATGAAGGCGGTCAGTGCACCGAAGTTGACGAACCTGGTGATGCCTTCGAGGGTGAGGCCGGCCGCGACGCCGATGCTCACGAAGGCGACGAGGATCGTCGCATTGGCGGGGGTCTTGAACCGTGGCTGGATCTGGCCGAGGACGTTGGACCACGGCAGCAGCTTGTCCCGGCTGATCGAATAGATCACCCGTGCCACGGCCGTCTGAGCGACCAGGGCGTTCGCGATGCCGGCGGCGAGGATGTTGACCCCGAGCAGCAGGTAGTAGAGGAACGGGCCCCCGGCCTGCCGGCCGAGTTGGAAGAAGGCCAACGCCGGGTCGAGATCGGTCGACTTGGGGTGCACGAGACCGGCGAGATAGGTCTGGATCACGAACATGGTGCCGAGGAGGAAGAGCGCGGCGATCGTGGCGTTTCCGACGGTCCGCCGCGGGTTACGCGTCTCCTCGGAGAGGGTGCTGATCGCGTCGAATCCGAGGAAGCTCAGCACGGCGAGCGAGGTGGCGGTGGCGAGGAAGCCGGCGTTGAAGTGGGCAGCGTCGTAGAACGGGCGCGCGGAAAAACCGCCGGTCCCTCCGCCGCGGACGAAGACGTAGTCGATGGCGAAGCCGATGAAGATCGCCAGTGCGATGAGCTCGATGGCCAACATGATGAAGTTGGCCTTGGCCGCGACGTTGATGCCGAAGATGTTGATGACGGTGATGGTGACCACGAAGATGACGACCCAGACCATCAGCGGTACGCCGGGGACCACGGCGTGCAGCCAGGTACCGGAGAACTTGTAGAGCAGGGCCGGTACGAGGATGTAGTCGGCGAGGATCATCCAGCCGCAGACGAAGCCGATGTGCGGGTTGAGCCCCCGCTGCACGTAGGAATACACCGATCCCGCGATGGTGAACTCCCGGCTCATCGCCCGGTAGCTCAGGGCGGTGAAGACCATCGCGATGATGCCGATCAGGTAGACCGTCGGCACCATGCCGAAGCTCTCCGAGTCGACGAAGCCGTAGATCCCCATCGGGGCGATCGGCACCATGAAGACCATGCCGTAGATCAGCAGGTCGCGGAAACCCAAGGATCGCTGAAGCTCCTGCCGGTAGCCAGAGCCGTCATCCCCCACCAGGTCGCTGCTCTGCGCCGAGACTCCGCTCGCCGGGTCTGTTGCCACGTGCCCTCCTTGCGCGGTGGTACCGGTCGGTGGGTTACGACTTGCTCTCGACGCGGTCGAGGAAGTCGTTCGCGACCTGCATGTAGCTCTCCCGCTGCTCGGCGAAACACAGGTGCGAGGCGTCGTCGAAGACGACGAGCTCCGCGAGCGGGATGCGCAGGTGCATGTCGTCCAGATGCGCGGGCCGGCACTCGTCGTAGCGCCCGCCGGTCAGCAGCGTGGGGACGTCGATCTCCCGGAGCCGGTCGGTGATGTCCCAGTCCTTGAGCGTCCCGACCACCCGGAACTCACTCGGCCCGTTCATGTGGTGGTAGACCTCCATGCCGGCCTCGGCGAAGGACCGCTCGAGACCTTGGGGCCACGGATCGAGCCGGCAGACGTGGGCGCGGTAGAACGGGAGGATGGCCGCCGCGTATTCGGGGCAGTCGGTGGTGCCGTCGGCCTCGTGCCGGTTGATCGTCTCCTGGATCTCCGCCGGCTGCTCGGCGAGCAGTTCTTCGCATTCGCGCACCCACCGCGGCATGCTGGCCGGGCTGCCGGCGAGGATGAGGCTCTCCAGCCGGGGCCGGCGGTCGACGACGTACTGCATCGCGAGCATCCCGCCCCACGAGCTGCCGAACAGGTGCATGCGGTCGAGGCCCAACGCCTCCCGTACGGCGACCAACTCGTCGACGAAGCGCTCGACCGTCCACAGCGAGGTGTCGGACGGACGCTCGGATCCGCCGCATCCGAGCTGGTCGTAGAAGATCACCTCGCGATGGGCGGCGAGATCCTCGAGCGCCTCGAGGTAGTACGAGGTGAAGCCAGGTCCGCCGTGCAGGCACAGCAGCGGAACGCCGCCTGAACCCACCGACCGGTAGAACACGCGCCCACCGGGAACGGTGATGAAGCCTTCACGAGCCATATCCACCTCCGAGCCAGCGCGGATGTTACCGGTCCCCCGCGCTCACCTGCTCGCGACGACGGCGAACGCCGTCTCGGAGAAGAAGAAGCTGCCGTCGGCGTCGGCGACCCGTAGCTGCTCCGCCCACCGGTCGACGTCCTCCGGCGACACCGAGCCGAGGTGGCGGGAAGCGATCCGGCGTACGGCGACGATCACCTCGCCCACCCTTGTCCGGGCCGGACCGGTCAGCGCATCGCGCACGGTGACGTGCGCCCGGACGTCGCGCAGCCGCAACCCACTGTGCCGCACCAACCCGGCCAGCTGACGGCCCATCTGCCCGTCGGAGCCGGCCATGGAGCGGTAGCGCACCGGCAGCTCGGAGTAGGTGAGCACTACCCGGCGGGTCAGGTCGCGGTCCGCACCGGCGATCACGATCGCCTCGAAATCGGTGTGGGCCAGCACGACCCGACCCCGCGGATGCAGCGCGCGGGCGACCTCGGTGAGGAACGCGCCGTGGTCGGGGAGCGATTCGAGCACGTTGTGCGAGACGAGCCGATGGATGCTTCCGTCGCGGCAGGGCACGCCGTCCCGCAGGTCGGCCCGGACGGCAGCGGCCGTCGGTACCGCCCGACGTAGCCGGACCAGCGCCTCAGCTGAACGGTCGATCGCGGCGAGTCGGGTCGCCGGGTGCCGGGCCGCGACGGCGGCCAGCGTGGCACCGGAGCCCGCACCGAGGTCGACGACGCCGTGGTCGGGTCCGCCGTCGACCAGCTCGGCCAGCAGAGCGTGCACGGAGGACGGCCCGTCGGCGGCGGTCACCGGCTCCCGTCGGCGAGCGGACGGTTGTTGCGGTGGGCCATCCGGAGCCCGTGCAGATATCTCTTGGTCACGTGCCCGCCGTACCGGGTGTCGATCAGTGCACGGATGCACGACAGCAGTCGCTCGCGGGCCTCGTCCGACATTGCTCGGTGGCCGGAATAAGTGAGCAGCGTGTCGAGATAGTCGTGTGTCGAATAATGAATGTCGCGCTGGACCTGGCGGAATTCCGGCGGCGATTCGAAATAGTCGGACCGATCGATCTCGGGCCAGTCGATTGTCACCGTCGCCGGGTCGGGAGGCCCGTCCGGGCCGTCGTAACTTGCCGGGTCCCACCGTCGATAGCATTCCTGCGCGTCCCGGAAGAACTGCGGTGTCCCGCCCGCGACGTGCGCAGTGGTCACCGTTGCCAAGGTGCCGCCTGGCCGCAGGGCCGCTGCCGACTTCGCGATCCGGACCGTCGGGTCGAGCCAGTGGAAGGCGGTCGCGGCGACGACCGCGTCGAACGGCTCGGCCGGGAGCGGCCACTCCTCGAACGAGGACACGATCACCTCTGCCCGCGGCCGGTCGGCGAGGTTCCGGCGTGCGACGGCGGCCAGGTCGGCGCCGAGTTCTATCGCCACGATGCGGGCTCCGGTGCGGGCGAGCGGGACCGTCAGCTGCCCGGTCCCCGGGCCGATCTCGAGGATTCGACTCTGCGGTCCGATGCCGGCCCACGCCACCAGGTCATCGACGAGCGCCGGCGGATAGGTCGGCCGGGCCCGGTCGTAGAGCTCGGCGTCCTCGTCGAACATGTCGCGCCGGGGCCGTGCGGAGGAGGGCATCGGTCCAGCATGCCCGGGCGGCAGGGTCCGGCACCACCGCGTTACCGGGCCGCGCCAATATGACTCTCTGTTATTGCGAGACTCCGTTCTGTACTTGAATTACGTCGCCCATCTCCTCGCGATCTTCTCGCCTCCAATGGCGCATTGTGACCCTGCGTATTGCCACAATTCCTTTCTGTGTCGGGTAGGTCGGTAATGGTGCTCTGAATGGCCGTGTGTCCGCGATTGAACGGAGTCCTTTGTTGCCTTGTCCAGCGCGCAATGACCACGCCACGTAGTCTTTTGCCAAACGACAGCTGGCTCTCTTTGCCCGCCGTCGGACGCAATGGGGGATCGGTAGTGCAGACGTCCTTGAGGATCGCGACTCGGCGCACGAGGCCGGGCAGCCCTCGCTGTGGACGCGAAAACCGCGTTGCGAGAGATCGGCACGGGTGTCCACGTGACGCCGCCGAGTAACCGGTTGGACATACCGGAGCTCGGGCGCGCGGGCCGCCATATGGGGAGTACCAGTTTCTTGAAGGAGCAGTGGAATGAAAGTTAGAGCCATAAGCGTCGCCGCGGCTGCGTTGCTGGCGGTCGGGGTGGGCGCCGGGGTAGGTGTCGCCGGTCCTGCCGGCGCAGCCGGCGCCGGGCCGCCGAGCGACATCGCCGCCACAAACATGCCGCAGCTGGCGACCAGCGGAACGGACGGCTCGGTCGAGCAGATCCGGCACCTCGCGCAGTGCGGCACGACGATGTACGCCGTGGGCCGCTTCAGCGAGGTCTCGAAGGCCAAGACCGTGGTCACGCGCAACAACGCGTTCTCGTTCGCCACGAAGAACGGCGTCATCTCGTCCTGGGACCCGAACGTCAACGGCCAGGTGGACACCGTCGCTCTCTCGGCGGACTGCTCCACGGCCTACCTGGGCGGGACCTTCACCTCGATCGGTGGCACAGCCGTCAAGAACATCGCGGCGGTTTCCACCGCCACCGGCGCCGTCATCCCGACCTTCGCGCACAGCGCCAGCGGTCGGGTCGCCACGGTTGCCGTGAGCGGCACCCACCTGATCACCGGTGGCTACTTCAAGGGCATCAACAACTCGCCCAAGCAGTACCTCGTCAGCCTGAGTACGACGACGGGCCGGGACGACAACTACCTTCCGGACATGCAGGTGGCCGGGAACCTGCCGGGCAACTCCAACGCAACCCGGATCTACAACCAACAGCTGTCGCACGACGGAACACGTGACCTGATCGAAGGCGCGTTCACCTCCGTGAGCGGTCAGCCGATCCGGCAGGCCTTCATCCTCGATCTCGGCGCAACCCCGGGGCTGTCGGCGTGGAAGGCGACCAACTTCGACACCGACTGCCACCCCGTGGAACCGTTCTACGCCCAGGACGGTGCCTGGTCACCGGATGACAGCAAGGTCTACTTCGGCACCACCGGATACATCCCGGCGACCGGCCTGACGATCCCGCAGAGCGGGCCGTGCGATGCAGCGCTGGCGTTCGACACCACGGCATCAGCGCAGAACGCACTGTGGATCAACTACGCCGGCTGTGACTCGCTGTACAGCGTCGAGGCTGACGCCTCCACGGCGTACTTCGCCGGGCACGAGCGGTTCTCGAGCAACCCGAACGGCTGCGACGGACTGGGGGCCGGCGGGATCGTGGCACCCGGGATCGAAGGCCTCGACCCCGCAGGCGGGAGCCTGACCTACAACCCGACACGTGGGCGCGGCCTGGGAGCTGACGACATGCTCGTCACCAGCCAGGGGCTGTGGATCGCCAGCGACAACCAGGCGAACACGAACAACTGCGGCAAGACCCCACTGGGCAAGCCGTCGTACGGACACGCAGGGCTCTGCCTGCTCCCGTACTCCAGCTGACGAGAGGGGAAAGCATGAGAGGCGGCTCGGTTCTTCGGAACCGGGCCGCCTTTCGGCTTCGGTGGTCAATTCCGTGAGGGGGACTCGATGAGAAGAAGTCCAGGCCGCGTCATACTCGCGACGGTGATGGCGGCCGCCGCGGCCGCAGTCGTGACGGTCGGAACCTCGGCCGCAACGGCAGCCGCGCCGCCACCGAAGCCGCTGCTCGGCGGATACGCGCCCGACTGGGCCTGGTACAAGGCCAACATCGGCCCGGTGCAGATCCACCGGGTCTACGACATGGGCTGGCACTACTCGACCTTTCAGCAGACCCCCGCAGCCGGCGATCCGGCGGCCGGGATGGTGACGGACTACTCCTTCAACCTTCCGCCGGCGGGTGTGGCCAACCATCAGTACGACGCCCAGCTGAAAACGTTCATCTCGAGCTCTCCGAAAAACATCATTCTCGCCCTCTGGCACGAGCCCGAGGAGAACATCGAGAAGGGGCAGTTCACCGCGGCTCAGTTCGTCGCCGCGCAGCGGGTCTTCGCCAATCTTGTACATTCGCTCAACGCCACGGACAACGCCCAGCGGCGGGTATCGATCACTCTGATGAGTGTCTCCGTCACCGGTTTCCAAGGTCGCAACCCGAACAACTACTGGCCCGGCAAGGACGCCAACGGGAAGAACTACGCCGATCTCGTGGGCTTCGACGCCTATGCCTGGCCGCACGCCACCAACACGCCCGGCGTCCCGGCCGGCTACACCGACGGCGTGAAGTGGCTCACCGCCGCGGGCCTGCTGAATCCGCTCATCAAGTGGGCGCACACCGTCGGCTCGCCCTGGATGCTCTCCGAGCTCGGGTACCTCGAAGACGTGCACAACCCGACCCACCGGGCCGCGACCATCACCGACGTCGTCAACTACGCGCGGGCGAACAATGCGGTCGCCGTCGAGTACTGGGACGCCAACGGGCAGCGGGCCGACTGGAGGCTGCGGTGGGGCTCGCCGACCGGCACCCAGTCCGGGATGTCCAACGCGGCGAAGGCGTGGAAGGCTGCCGTCAACGCGCCGTAGTCACCGTCGGTCGACTCAGCTCAACAGGTCGATCAGCTGTTGCGCGTTGGTCTGGGCGTAGTCGCTGTAACAGTTGTTCATCAGGACGTGGACGCGGCTCGCCTGGTCGGCGAGCGTGCGCAGCCGCGGGGCCCACTCGGCGAGCTCGGATTCGCTGTAGCGGTAGCCGAACCGGTCGTAGATGTCCTTGCTCTCCCACTTGTCGCTG
>DASXJE010000110.1 GCA_036497565.1 Mycobacteriales bacterium | reverse complement strand
TCTTCACCTCGAACCTCGGCACGCAGGACATCTCCAAGGCGGTCGGGCTCGGTTTCGCGCAGGGCAACGACGAGGCGTCGAACTACGAGCGGATGAAGACGAAGGTCAACGACGAGCTGAAGAAGCACTTCAGGCCGGAGTTCCTCAACCGTATCGACGACATCGTGGTGTTCCACCAGCTCACCGAGCCGCAGATCGTCTCCATGGTCGACCTGATGATCACCCGCGTCGAGGCGCAGCTGAAGAACAAGGACATGGCGATCGAGCTCACGCCGGACGCGCGCAAGCTGCTCGCCCGCCGTGGTTTCGACCCGGTGCTGGGGGCGCGGCCGCTGCGCCGCACGATCCAGCGCGAGATCGAGGACCAGCTGTCGGAGAAGATCCTGTTCGGCGAGATCGAGGCCGGTCAGATCGTCATCATCGACGTGGAGGGCTTCGACCCCGACGACACCACCCGGACCGCGCAGGACCAGGCCAAGTTCACCTTCCGGGGCGAGCCGAAGCCGAAGGTCAGCGTGCCGGACGCCGTCCCGGCCGGGCTCGGCGAGGAGACGTCCTAGTCAGGTAGGCAGTGGTTCGACGGCGGGGCCGGCGTTGACGCGCCGGCCCCGCCGCCGTCTTCGTACCCGCCGGCACAGACCCAGTGCCGCCCGCACAGACCGTGCACGCTCTGTGCGGCCGGCACCAGGTCTGTGTGGGCCGGTGGTTTCGGTTGGCCGCCGCCCGTCTAGCCGCCGGCACAGCACGGTGACCGGTCTACCCGCCGGCACAGACCCGGTGATGCCCGCGCAGACCGTGCACGCTCTGTGCGGCCGGTACCAGGTCTGCGCGAGCCAGTGGTTTCGGTTGGCCGCCGCCCGCCCGTGTACCCGCCGGCACAGACCCAGTGGCGCTCGCGCAGACCGTGCACACTCTGCGCGGCCGGCACCAGGTCTGTGCGAGCCCCGCTCTGCTACCGGTGCGGGGGTCAGGCGAGTGCACGGTCGAGGCGGGCGGCGATCGGGGCGAACTTCACGAGGTCGTCCCACGTCCAGCGGATGACCGTGAGCCCCTGGGCGCGGAGGTCGTCTTCCCTGAGCTTCTCCGCGAACACCACCTCGCCCGGGTCCCGATCGCCGATGATGGTGCGGCCGTACTTGAGCCGGCCGTCGAACTCACCGACCACTCCGTCATCCGGCCAGCCGAAGTCGACCCGCCCGACCAGTCGTCCGCCGGCTGCCCGCACGTCCCACTGCAACATCGGCTCCGGCAGCCCGGCGTTGGCGATCGCGAGACGGCTGCGTGACTCCCCGACGCTCTCCGAGCGGCCGTCGGCGAACGCGACCACCCGCCGGGCCCGGGGGCAGCCCGGCCAGCCCTTGCACCGGGCGAGCGCCTCTTCCAGGTCCTCAGAGGTGAGCAGGCCGAGCGCCAGCGCGGCGTCCGCGGTCACCACCCCCGACTCGAAAGGAGCCGACCGCGCCAGATCGACGACGGTACGGGCAACCGATGTGATCGGCAGGCCGTCGGAGGTGGTGATGTCGGCTCGTCGGAGGGGTGCGGTCCGCAGGTGCAGCCTCGGATCACGACGGCCGCCGGAACGACGCGCTCGGGTCACCTGCACCCTGCTCAGCGGCATCCGCCAGGTCGGCAGGCCGTGCAGCAGGGCGGCCGAGGCGTGACTGACCACGGCCCCGGCGGCGAGTTCGGTCATCGCGGCGCGCACCTGCAGCCGATGTCGGCCGTCGGGGTCGTCGGGTTCGGGACTGGCCAGGTAGACGCCGCGACGCACCGAGGTCAGCTCACCGGCGCGGCGCATGCGGGCCAGCTCGTGGTCGGTGAACCCGGCGGCGAGCAGCTGCGGTCGGCGGTACATCGTGATGGGCTCAGGGTGCATACGTCCGAGCGTCCCTGCCTCTCACGACCAGCGTGCTGAGCTCGCGCCCGACCTGTGGACAACCGTCATACCTGTGGACAACTGGTCGCCAGGCAGCGCTTCCGGGCTCGCACAGACCCGGTGCCGCCCGCACAGACCTTGCAGGCTCTGTGCGCCCGGTACTGGGTCTGTGCGAGCCGAACGAAGCGCGCCCTCGGTTCCCCGACGGGGGCGAGTGGTTAGCGGGAGAGTCGTTCGGACCTGGCGGACATCGCGGCGTGGCGGGGGTCCGACGGGGGGAGCGCGTGGGTGAGCCGTTCGGCCAGCTCCACGTCGTCCGCACCGGAGGGCGTGTCGGCGAGCAGCCACATCGCCTCGACGTCGCCCTGGTCGAGGACCGCCCGGCGCAGGGTCGCCGCCAGCAGCTCGCGTTCCTCGATCACCGCAGGCGCCTCCGACCCGGGTCGCAACTCGCCGCGGTAGGCGGCGGCGGCCGCCCGCACCTGCCCGGCGCGCAGCGACTCGCGCACGGTGAGCCAGTCGGCCACCAGCTCGGCG
>DASXJE010000109.1 GCA_036497565.1 Mycobacteriales bacterium | reverse complement strand
GCGGGGTCGGGGTTGGCTTCGCCGGCGGCGGCGGCGAAGGCGGCGAGTGCCTCGAGTAGTTCGCTGCGTCGTTCGGTGGGCATGGATTTGACGATTCGGGCGATCTGTTTGCGGCGGCGGGTGGTGACGGTGCGGACGACGCGTCGCCCGTCGGGGGTGAGTCCGAGGAGTACTTCGCGGCGGTTGGTCGGGTTCTCCTGTCGGGTGACCAGGCCGGCGACGAGGAGTCGGTCGACCATCCGTGCTGCTGTGGACGTCGCGACGTCGAGTTGTTCGGCGAGGCCGTTGAGGTTGACGCCGTCACGGTGTCCGTCGAGGACGACGAGGGTGCGGAACTGTGTCACGGTGACGGTGTCTTCGATCTCGGTGAGGGACCGCGCGGCGACGCCGACCAGCACGCGGGAGGCGGCCAGCAGGGCGGTGACGAAGTCGTCGACGTCGCCGGAGCGGGGCTCACCCGTTTGGGCCACCTGCTTGGGGTTCCTTCGGTGCGCTGCGGTCACCTCGGACCACCCCTCTCATCGCGAGCTAGGCTAATTGTTGCATAATGCAGCTGTGGACTTGTCAGCTGGCGCTGGAAATGATGCTCCGTCGCGCTGGTGGCCGGGGCGTTTCGCCGGCGTGCCGCTGCAGGCCGGGCGGCCGCGGCTGTTGACGGCGCTGCGCTCGTCAAATTCGGGATTGTTGGTGCTGGCGGTTGTGGTGGGCGCCGGGGCCGGCGGCGGTGCTGTGGTGTTCCGGTGGCTGATCAAGGAGTTCACCTTGGCGCTGTCCGGGCACCCGGACTACTCGGCCGCCGGTCATGCGGGCAACCCGCACGTGCCGGGGCTGGGCCGGTGGTTCGTGGTCCTCGCACCGGTGATCGCCGGCTTGCTCTACGGCCCGCTGGTGCATTTCTTCGCCCGGGAGGCCCGGGGCCACGGGGTGCCGGAGGTGATGTACGCGGTCGCCCGCCGCGGCGGCCGGATCGCCCCTCAGGTGGCCGCGGTCAAAGCGCTGGCCTCGGCGCTGTGCATCGGCGGTGGGGGATCGGTGGGCCGGGAGGGCCCGATCGTGCAGATCGGCTCGGCGCTGGGCTCTTCGCTCGGGTCGCTGCTGCGGGTCGCGGAGTCGCGCATGCGGGTGTTGGTGGCCTGCGGTGCCGCCGGCGGGATCGCCGCGACGTTCAACGCTCCGTTGGCCGGGGTGTTCTTCGCGATGGAACTCATTCTGCGCGACTTCACCGCGCAGTCCTTCGGCATGGTGGTGCTGGCGTCGGTGACGGCGAGTGTGATCGGCCGCGCCGCCCTGGGCGGCGGGGCGTTCCTGCACCTGCCGCCGTTCACGGTGCACCATCTCGCCGAGTACGTGCTGTTCGCCGCGCTCGGGTTGTTCGCCGGGGTCATCGGGGTCGCCTTCACCCGGGTGCTCTACCTGATCGAGGACGTGTGCGACCGGGTCTGGCACGGTCCGGAATGGCTTCGTCCCGCCGTCGGCGGGGTGGTTCTCGGCGGGCTGCTGCTCGTGCTGCCGGAGATGTACGGGGTCGGCTATCCGGTGCTCGGCCGTGGCGTGGCCGGGAAATACGCCATCGGCTTTCTGCTGGTTCTGCTCGCCGGCAAGGTGATCGCCACCAGTCTCACGATCGGCATCGGAGGATCCGGTGGGGTGTTCGCACCCAGCCTGTTCATCGGCGCCATGCTCGGGTCCGCGTACGGGCAGATCCTGCACGACCTGGTCCCGGGTCTCACCGGGCCGACCGGCGCGTACGGGCTGATCGGGATGGGGGCCGTGTTCGCCGGGGCGGCGCGCGCCCCGATTACCGCCGTGATCATCATGTTCGAGCTCACCGGCGAATACGGGATCATCCTGCCGCTGATGGCCGCGATCGCCTTGGCGACCGGCGTCAGCCATCTGCTGACCAGCGACACCATCTACACGCTCAAACTGCGCCGCCGCGGAGTGGATCTCGACGCGCCGGTCCGTTCGACCGCGCTCACCGCGGTGACCGCAGGGCAGGTCATGCAGAAGGTCGGGCCGGCGCTCACCGAGGACACGACGCTGCTCGACGCGGCCGAGCTGCTGGCCCGCACCCGCTACGGCCAACTCCCGGTCACCGACACCGCCGGACGTTACCGCGGCATCGTCACCGCCCGCGCGGTCGCCGACACCCTCGCCGACGGCGACCACGACACGGCCACCGTGGGCAGCGTGGTGGAGCTCCCCGAGACGGTCACATGCACGTCGACGCTCGACCAGACTCTCAACGTTCTCGACGCGTCGTTGACGGCCGCGATCCCCGTACTGGATGACGACCGCACCCAGCTGGTGGGGTGGCTCACCCACCAGCGGGTGCTCAGCGCTCTGCACCAAGTACCTGCCGATCCGACAGCGGCGGGTGCTCCGACCGACGGATGAGCCGGGCAGTTCCATGGTCCCGCGACGGGCAGTCATGCGGGTGGCACTGCGCGCGGGCAGGTGGCCGGTGGCGGTCAGAGCGCAACCGTGTTGGCGGGGCGAGTGCCGGGCTGCGCTGCCTCAATCGTGCCTTCGACGCTCGGTGTGAGCGGTCGGGGGTGCACCGGATCAAGGTGCACGATGCGCGGCGCAGCTGCTGGTCGTTGCTGGTCGCGCTGGACATGCAGCCGAGGAGAAGGGCGTTGTCCATCTAATGCAGCCGATGAGCCGACGGCTGGGCCGTATGCGATCGTGCGGGGGTGCGGGGTGAAGAAATCGAGGCGCTTGTCGTCCTCGAGCGAGCCGGGCTGATACATCAAGGAGTGCTTGGGTGGGGGAGTGAAGGCACAGTTGCGGACCTGGGCGATGGGACCGTGGCCAAGGTGTGGTCCGGTCGGGGCCTGACCGATCTTGGGTTACTGCGTGACTTCTACGACGCGTTGCACGTCGCTCGACCAATCGGCCTCGCGGTCGCGATGCCGCACATCCTGGACCTTAGGGAAGTCGACGGCACTCTCATCACCATTGAGGAGCGACTGACAGGTGATCCGGTGTGGAGGGCTGACGGCACGTCACCGGCTCTCAACGTTGGGATCATCGACACCATGACCGAGGCACTAGCCGCGATCGCCGCGGTCCCGGGGGAACCCACCTTGCGGACTCTTCCCATGCTGCCGAACGAGCCGCCCCTCGCCGCGAACGCACCGTTCCAAACAGAGCTCGCAGCCCTGGTAGCGCGAAGAGCGGATCGGTTCGAGTCCGCACTCCGAGCGGCTCTTCCCGATGTTGACGCAGTTGCGACGGCGACAGTCACGGCCCTTCGAGGTCTGCCTCCTGCTACCCCCAGCCTTGTTCATGGCGACCTGATCGCAGCGAACGTCCTGGCATCTGGCGGTCACGCCACCGCAGTCCTCGACTTCGGCTTCCTGAGCACAACGGGAGACCCCGCCTTCGACGCCGCGATCACAGCGAGTTGTTTTGACATGTGGGGGCCAAGCGCGGCAGACGTTGAAGGCGAGTTGGATCGGGCATTCGTGCCGGCCTTCGGACACGATCACCACCGGTACTCCGTCTATCGCGCCGCCTACGCATTGACAACAGCGTGCTGCTTCGGCACGGACCTGTCGGAGGGCCACTTCGCATGGTGCATGACCATGCTCAACCGCGCTGACGTACGAGACGCCGTCCAAGCCTGACGCCCACTACCGAGGCGGAGTCGGAGCTCGGCCGAGAATTCCAGTCCCAGCGCGGCCGCCGGACTACGACGAGAGTTCAACCCGGCGCGACCACCAGGCCTCGGCGGCGGTCATTGCCCTCTCGGCCTCGTGGATGCCTTCGCCCACGAGCCCTGCGGTGGCAGCCCAGTGCAAGGGTATTAGAGCTACAGCCCCGGGGAGCCAACGGTGCTCGTCGCGAGTCAGCGGTTCCGGAGCCGTGCCTTCGTAGGCGGCGAGCAGTCGTCGCGGCTCGAGCAATTCGCCGCGCTGTGCGGCATGGTGCAGGCTGGCCGCGACGTCGTACAGCCGCTCCCTAACCCTCGCAAAATCCAGGTCGAAGGTGGCCCATGAGCCGTCTGACAGTTCGCCCGCGTTCCCCAATTTGTAGTCCCCATGAATCGGAGTGCATGGCAGTTCGACCTCCTTCCAGAGCTTGGAGAGCTCGCCAGTCAGTTGGCGCATCCGATGCACGACCGGCTCGCTGCGGGGTCCGAGCCTGCGGCGTGTGAAGCCGACCGAGTAACGCAGTTGGCCGAAGGTTCTGTGGTCGTCGAAGGGTTCGGGCGGGCTGGGCTCCCAGACTGCTTTGAGCGCAGTGTGAACGCGTCCGAGCTCCTCGAATAGGCGGAGGTAGGAGTCCTCGTCCGCCCGTGGCTCAATGTGATCGATGAACTCCTCAAGCTCAGCCCAACGATCAGCGACCCTCACGAGATCGCAGCCGGAAATCCGAATCGGCCGAGCGACGCGGACTTGCGTCCGCTGGAGCCGCTCCCGCAGGCGCCGCAGTCCCACTACCCGCCCGCGGCGGACCCAGGGCCTGTGAACCCGGAGGACAACCGGCGGCTCAGCGTCTATCCGCACGTTGAGGTTGAACCCACCGCCAATGTCTGCCCATCCGGCCCCTCGCGCGACGCGGGCGATCAGGGCCGAGACGGCCGGGTCATCTGGGCTGGCTCTAGGTCCGAACCAGCGCGGCAAGGGAGGGGGAGAGGTCGAAGCTTCGCTTCCGGTCATGGCAATGGCCAAGCAGCGCATCCGAGGAAGGGACCGCCTGCGAGCATGGCGCTATCTTGCCGCGACGCTATGACGGTCGGCACCCCGCAGCCCTTTCAGCTCGCCTGATCACATCGTGGAAACGAGTAGCTGGTCGGCGTCAAACGCATTCCCGAGAACGCATCGACCACGCTCGACCGCAACCCACACGTCGACGGACCATAACGACCGGGTGCGCGCCGTGTCTGCTGACTTTC
>DASXJE010000108.1 GCA_036497565.1 Mycobacteriales bacterium | reverse complement strand
CGCCGGCGACGAACATGCTGGCGAGCATCGGTCGGGCGATACGACGAAGCAGGGGCATCGGCGGCTCTCCGTTCTCGTTCGGTCCGGTCAGTATGCCCCTACCCGCTCCCCGGCTCCGGACACCTCGGCGGGGACACCCGGCCGGTCAGGTCAGCTCGACCTCGGTGAGCACCGGCCGGTGGTCCGAGCCCGCGAGCACCTCCGGACCGTCCAGCACCTGCGCGCGGACGACGCGGAGCCGCCGGTCGACGAAGACGCCGTCGATGCGCCGTCCTGGGCTGCGCGCAGTGAAGGTCGGCGCGTCGGCGCCGACGGCGGCGGGGCCGTCGCGGAGCTGCTCGGCGAGCGCCGCCCACGCCGGCTCGCCGGGCGTCTCGTTGATGTCTCCGGCAACGATCCGCGGCAGCGACGGGTCGACACCGACCTCCGGCAGGCGCCCGAACAGTTCGCGCACGTGGGCCGACCGGTCGTCGGGTTGCAGATCGAGGTGGATGCCGACGACCGCGAACCGCCGTCCGGCGAGTGAGCACACCGCCGCCGCCGCGCCCCGGTGGTGTGCGCCGCGGCGGTGCGACAGTCCCAGCACCCCGGCGCGTTCGACGTCGACGCCGAGCTGACACAGCAGCAGGTTGCCGGCCGCGGCACGGCCGCCGCTCAACACGACCAGGCCGCATTGCCGGGCGAACTCGGCGCCCCTAGTCCGCCAGCGCACGAAGCGCGGCGCCTCCTGGATCGCGACCACGTCGGGTGCGGCGGACCGCACGGCCCGGGCGGCCGCGGCCGCATCGTCGCGCAGCGACCGCACGTTGTAGGTGAGCACCCGCAGGGTCGTCACGGCACGATCACCGTGCCGGCGTCACCGAAGACGGTGTCGACGGTGTCGATGAGCGCGCCGATCACGGCCCGACCGCCGCACCCCTCGACGAAGTCGCAGCACGCTTCGATCTTCGGCCCCATCGAGCCCTCGGGGAACTCGCCCTCGGCCAGCAGCCGACGTGCCTCGGTCACGGTGAGGGACGGTACGGCGCGCGCCGCCGGCGTACCGAATCCGATCTGCACCCGCGGTACCTCGGTGAGGATCACCAGTTGGTCGGCCGAGACCAGCCGGGCGAGCTGGGCGGCGGTGCGGTCCTTGTCGACGACCGCCTCAACCCCGCGGTACACCGACCGGTGCAGGACCACCGGCACCCCGCCGCCACCGGCCGCGAGCAGCACGTTGCCGCCCTCGACGACGAGCCGGATCGGCTGCTCCTCGACGAATCCGAGCGGCATCGGCGAGGCCACGACCCGCCGCCACCGGTCGTCACCGACCTGTTGGAAGACGTGCCCCGAGGCGGTCGCGATCCCGTGCGCGGTGCGCTCGTCGTAGACCGGCCCGACCGGCTTCGTCGGTCGCCGGAACGCCGGGTCGCGGCCGTCGACGACGACCTGGGTGATCAGCGGAAAGACCCGCTGCGGCAGGTCGCGCGCCCGCAGCGCGTTGTCGATGGCCTGGGCGAGCAGGTATCCGATCTGGCCCTGGCTCTCGGCGCCGCAGACATCCATCGGCATCGGCGGCACCTCCGGCGCGGCGGCTTCCTGCTGCAGCAGGATCCGTCCGACCTGGGGCCCGTTGCCGTGAGTGAGGACGAGGGAGACCCCGCGGGAGACGAGTTCGGCGAGCCGGATGCTCGTCCGGCGCAGCGTCGACCGCATCTCCGCGGCCGAGCCGGTACCGCCCCCGGGGCTCAGCGCGTTGCCTCCCAGCGCGACGACCACCCGCACCGGCTGCCGACCTCCCTCGGTCCCCGGCGCGTCGACGGCAGACCTGCGGCCGCCCGTCCGCGGGGAGAGAGTTCATCCTCGCACGGCGCAGTCGATCTCAGACCCGCTTGCGGTTGCCCTTCTCCTGCTTCGGCGGCAGCTGGACGGCAACCTCGGCCGTGGCCTAGAGGTGGCGGCGCTGCGCGTCCTTGTCCCGCTCGTAGTCGGCGCGGGCCTGCCGGGTCGACTCCAGCGCGGACACCTCGGCGACGGGGACGTCCCACCACGCCCCGCCGTCCGGCGACCCGGCCAGCGGATCGGTCTCGATGTGGACCACGGTGGTGCGCGCCGATTCGCCGGCCTTGGTGAGGGCGGACCGCAGGTCGTCCAGGGTGGACGCCCGGATCACGTCGGCGCCGAGGCTTGCCGCGTTGGCGGCGAGATCGACGGGCAGCACCTCACCGTCGAGCTGCCGGGTGGCCGGGTCGCGGTAGCGGTACGACGTACCGAAGCGCTGCGACCCGACGGACTCCGACAGCGCGCCGATCGAGGCGAACCCCTGGTTCTGCACGAGGACGACGACGAGCTTGACGCCTTCCTGCACCGCCGTGACAAGTTCCTGCGCCATCATCAGATAGGAGCCGTCGCCGACCATGACGAAGACCTCGCGGTCCGGGGCGGCGAGTTTCACACCGAGTCCACCGGCGATCTCGTATCCCATGCAGGAGTAGCCGTATTCGACGTGGTAGCCCTTCGGGTCGCGGGTGCGCCAGAGGGCGTGCAGGTCACCGGGCATGCTGCCGGCGGCGTTGACGACGACGTCGCGTGGCCCGGCCGTCTCGTTGACGACGCCGAGCACCTCGACCTGGCTGGGCAGCGACGCCCGGCCCGACTGCGGATCGGGGTGGTAGGCCGAGTCGACGACCTGCTGCCATTCCGTGGCCCGGCGCGTGACTTCGGCGCGGTAGTCGTCGTCGACCCGCCAGTCGCCGAGTGATCCGGCGAGTGCGTCGGTCGTCGCCCGCGCATCGCCGACCAGAGCGAGGCCTGCCATCTTGTAGGCGTCGAAAGCTGCGACGTTGACGTTGACGAACCGAACGTCAGGGTTCGCAAAGACCGACTGCGAGGCAGTGGCGAAGTCGGTCCATCGGGTGCCGATGCCGATGACGACGTCGGCGTCCCGGGCGATCGCGTTGGCGGCGGCCGTCCCGGTGGCGCCGACCGCGCCGAGCGCGCTGGGGTGATCGAACGGCAGCGAGCCCTTCCCAGCCTGCGTCTCGCCGACCGGTACGCCGGTCGCGTCGCAGAACCGGCGTAGCGCGTCGGTCGCCTCGCTGTAGATGACGCCGCCGCCGGCGACGATCATCGGCCGGCGGGCACCCGCCAGCAGCGCGGCCGCCTCGTCGAGCGCGGTGGTGTCGGGCAGCGGCCGGCGTACCGGCCAGACCCGCTCGGCGAGGAACTCCTCGGGGACGTCGAACGCCTCGGCCTGCACGTCCTGCGGCAGTGCGAGGGTGACGGCTCCCGTCTCGGCGGGGTCGGTGAGCACCCGCATCGCCTGCAGGGCCGAGGGAATCAGCATCTCGGGACGCCAGATGCGGTCGAAGAAGCGGGACACCGGCCGGAAGCAGTCGTTGACCGACACGTCCGCGGCGCCGGGCAGCTCCAACTGCTGCAGCACGGGATCGGCGACGCGGGTCGCGAAGATGTCACCGGGCAGCAGCAGGACGGGTAGCCGGTTGATGGTCGCCAGCGCCGCGCCGGTGACCATGTTGGTGGCGCCCGGGCCGATGGAGCTTGTGCAGGCCAGGGTGGACAGCCGGTTGGTCATCCGCGCGTAGCCGACCGCGGTGTGCACCATCCCCTGCTCGTTGCGGGCCTGCCGATAGGGCAGCAGCGCGGGATCGTCGTGGGCGGCCTCGAGCAGCGCCTGGCCGATGCCGGCGACGTTGCCGTGCCCGAAGATACCGGAGCAGCCGGCGATCGCCCGGTGCCGTACGCCGTCGCGTTCGGTGTATTGCGCCGCCAGGAAACGGACCAGCGCCTGGCCGACGGTCAACCGACGCGTTCCTGTGCTCATCGGGCCCTCCCCGGTCCGCTCATCGGCACCCGCGGGTCGGCGGGCACCCCCTGCCACGACGCCCGGATCCAGGCGTGCGCCGGGTCGTCGCAGAACGACATCGTCCGCTCCGCTTCCGGGCCGGCCAATACGTTGAGGTAGTACAGGTCGTAACCCGGCGCGGCCATGGACGGGCCGTGGTAGCCATGCGGAATGAGGACGACGTCCCCGGTCCGCACCTCGGTCGCCACGTCGATCTGCCGGTCCGGACCGGAACTGTAGACGCGCTGGAATCCGAAACCCGCGTCCGCGTCGTGCCCGGCCACCTCGAAGTAGTAGATCTCTTCGAGAACCGCCTCGCCGTCGCGCTTTTCGTCGTGCTTGTGCGGCGGGTACGACGACCAGTTGCCGCCCGGCGTCAGTACCTCGACCGCGCACAGCTTGTCGGTCTCGAACGCACCGGGGGCGCAGAAGTTGTTGACCTGCCGGGTGGACCGGCCGGCGCCGCGCACCTCGACCGGGACGTCGGCGGCAGTCTGCATCCGGACCGGTAGCCGTCGCTCGCACCGCGCGGACGGGAGCGCGAACCGGCCGCCGCCGGTGCTCTCGATCACCGCCGCGGCGTCCCGTGGGAGGTAGACGAAGTCGGTCACGCCGGTGAAGACATCGCTACGGCCGACGAGGTCGTAGTCGTCCCCGCCGCACGACACCCGGCAGCCGCCGGACAACGGCAGGACGAGCATCTCCTCGTCGCCGGTGGTGAACTCGCGCCGGCCGCCGGGATGCAGCTCGAGCACCCGCAGCCCGGAGTAGGCCCAGCCGGCCGACTCGGGCGTGACGACGGTGGACAGCGCTCCGTCCGCGGTGGAGCGCGCGGGCAGCACGTGGTCGGTCATAGCAGGTCCGCCGCGCTGTCGACCGCCGCCGCGACGTCACCGTCGGCGGGATAGAGGAGGTTCCGTCCGGCGACGAGGCCGCGCACCGACGGCAGGGCGAGAGCCTTGCGCCACCGCAGGAACATCTCGCCGGGGTCGTTCTGCGTCTCGCCGCCGAGCAGGAGCGCAGGCAGCGTCGATGCCGCCATCACCCGTTCCATCTCCTCCACCACCGGCACCTTCAGCCAGGTGTACGCCGAGGTCGCGCCGAGTCCGGATGCCACAGCGATCGCCCGGATCATCGCGTCCGGTGCGAGGTCGGTCATCAGCCGACCGTCGACCCTCCTGGTCCAGAACGGTTCGACCATCGCGATCCGCCGCCGGCGGGCCAGCGCATCGACCGCAGCCGCGCACGACTGCAGGGTCGCCGCCGCGCCGGGGTCGTCGAGGGCTATCCGCAGCAGCATCTTGCCGCCGTCGAAGCCGCGCGCGTCGACGGCCGCCGCGTCGTATCCGGTGAACCGGTCGTCGAGCTCGTAGACGGCGCCGGCGAGCCCGCCGCGGTTCATCGACCCGAAGACAAGCTTGTCGTCGAGCGCACCGAGCAGCAGCAGATCCTCGAGTACGTCGGCGGTGGCCAGGACGCCGTTGACTCCCGGCCGGGCCAATGCCACCAGCAGCCGGTCGATCAGGTCGACCCGGTTGCCCATCGCCATCGGGTCGCCGCCGCTCGCCAACGCTCCGCGTGCCGGATGGTCGGCGGCCACGACGAGCAGCCGGTCGATATCACCCAGCGACGCCGGCCGGCGGGCGGCTGCCGCTGCGGCGATCGCGTCCGGCCGGTGGGCGCGGATCTCGAGCACCCGCTCGAGCCAGGACTCAGGCACGCCGCGCCTCCGCGGTCGGTCCATCGGCCCGCTCGTCCAGCAGCGCGAGAACGTCCTCGGCGTAAGGCATCGCCGCCGAGCAGGCGAGGCGGGAGGCGACGAGCGCGCCGGCGGCGTTGGCGAACCGCAGCGTCCGGTCGAGCGACCAGCCGGCCAGCAGTCCGTGCGCCAGTGCGCCGCCGAACGCATCGCCGGCACCCAGCCCGTTGACCACGTCGACCGGCACCGGCGGGACGACGACCGACTCCGTGCGGGTGCGGCCGAGCACGCCGCGCGGGCCCTGCTTGACGACGGCGATCTCGACACCGAGATCGAGCAGCGCATCGGCCGCGGCGTCCGGATCCTTTGTGCCGACGGCGACCTCGACCTCCTCGAGGTTGCCGACCGCGACCGTCGCGTGGCCGAGGGCCGCGCGCTGCCAGCGTCCGGCGTCCTCGACCGACGCCCAGAACATCGGCCGGTGGTCGAGGTCGTGCACGGTGTGCGGCCGGTGCTCGCGGGCGGCGAGCGCCGCGAGGGTCGCCGAGCGGCTGGGCTCCTCGGACAGCCCGGTCCCGGTGGTCCAGAAGACGCCGGCGGCACGGATCGCGTCGAGGTCGAGTTCGTCGACGTTGATCTCGAGATCGGGCGCCTTCGGGTAACGGTAGAAGTAGATCGGGAAGTGATCGGGCGGGAAGATCTCGCAGAAGGTGACCGGCGTCGGGTAGGCCGCCACCTCGCTCACCCACCGGTCGTCCACACCGAACTCGGCGAGCGCCCGGTGCACGTAAACGCCGAACGGGTCGGCGCCGGTGCGGGTCACCACCGCCGTACGCCGGTCGTAGCGGGCGGCGGCGACCGCCACGTTGGTCGCGCTGCCGCCGAGGAA
>DASXJE010000107.1 GCA_036497565.1 Mycobacteriales bacterium | reverse complement strand
GGGCATGTTACGGAAGCACCTTCCGATAGAAGACCGCCGAATCCTCGTAGCCGAGGGCGCGATAGAACTCACCGGCACGACGACTCGCCAGCGCGACGTATGCGGCACCGACGGTCTGGCTCCATCGCTCGGCCCGCGTCATGAGCGCTCGCCCGACGCCGGTCCGGCGCATCTGCGCGTCGACCATGACCTCCTCCACCCACGCCACCGGACCATTCGCGAGAAAGGTCCCGTGACTGTGCGCCAACAGGTACCCGACGACGCCGAGTTGCGGCGTCTCGGCGACCAGGACGAGCGCGTGCTCGGCGTCGACCAATGCCTCGAACGCCGCGTCGAACGCCGCTCGGTCCAGCCGGAAGGACGTAGCGAGGTCGCGGGCGAGTGGCCACACCGATTCCTGATCGGTGGGCTTCGCGAGCCGGACGAACGTCGCCTCTTCGGTCACCGCGGCATCGTCCCAGGCGCACCTGGCGCATCATCGCCCGTCCCCGACTTCGGCGGGATCCCCCGGGAGGCGGCGGCACGAGGGAGAATGGGCATTGGGCGACGGACACGATCCGGAGGCGACTTCACCGGCTTTCGTCGCGAGGGAGTGCTCATGCCGGTTACCGGAATCATCGTCCTGGCTGTCGTCGCGGTGCTGCTGCTGGCCGCGGGACTGTATCTGCGCGGCAACCGCGGCCGCTCGGCCGCGAACGTCGACGCCGCCGAGAAGAGCGCGCGGGAGAGTGCCCGGCAGTCTCGTCAGGCGGGGCTGGGCCTGGACCTCGAGTCGAAGACGTGGCGCACGCCCGGCGACGAAATGCGCGACTGACCGATCCGCTAGGTGCTCAGGGGCGGGACCGGCGGACGGCGTCCGCGACGGCGTCGTCCCCGTGGCCGTGCAGGCCGTCGATCACTCCGTCGATGTCCGCCGACGGCCTGTTCTGGCTCAGCTTCGCCTTGGCCTCGATCCGGCTGATGACCACTTCGAGCCCGACGATCGCCCGCAGCTGCCCGGCGACGTACCGCTGTGGTGCGTCGTCGACCGACCACGGTGCTGCACTGCCTTCTTCGAACTTGTCGGTCAACCGGCGTACCAGCGCCTCGAGCCATTCCGGGTCGTCGTGCACCACGAGTCGGCCGTAGACGTGGGCGGTCACGTAGTTCCAGGTCGGTACAACGCGACCATGTTCCTGCTTGCTGGGGTACCACGACGGCGACACGTAGGCATCGGGACCGCGCACGATGACCAGCGCCTCGCCGTTCGCGGGCTGCTGCCATTGACTGTTGTTGCGGGCGACGTGGCCAAGCAGGGCACCATGCTCGCCGACGTCCGGTGCGAAGATGAACGGCAGCAGAGTGGCGATCAGGCCGTCCGGTGTGCCAGTCACGAGATCGGCAGCCCCGTGATGCACGAGGAGGTCACGCACGGCCTCGTCGTCCGCGGCGAAATGCGCCGGGACATACATCAGAGCACCGAGCCTTTCCTCATGCCCGCAGCATAGTGCGGCGCCGAATCCGACGGGTCAGCCGCCGTACCGGCGCTTGCGGGCGCCGAAACTGCGCAGCGCGCGGAGGAAGTCGATCTCGCGGAACGCCGGCCAATAGGCCTCACAGAAGTACAGCTCGGAGTAGGCGCTCTGCCAGAGCAGGAAGTTGGACAGCCGCTGGTCGCCGCTGGTGCGGATGACCAGATCCGGGTCCGGGCGGCCGGCGGTGTAGAGATGGCGGGCGATGTCGTCCACGGTCACGCGCTCCGCCAGATCGGCCATCGACTGTCCCGCCGCGGCCCGCTCGTAGAGCAGCTCCCGCATGGCGTTGACGACCTCTTGGCGGCCGCCGTACCCGACGGCGAGGGTGATGTGCGCCCCGGTCGCACAGTCCCGGGTGGCCTCCACCGCATCCTTGAGCGCCCGGGCCGTCGAGTCCGGTAGCAGGTCGAGCATCCCGGCGATGTGCACCTGCCACCGTGCGCTAGGCCGGGCCAGCTGGTCGGCGACCACCTGCTCGATGACCTGCATGAGAAAGGCCACCTCGGTATCGCCGCGACGCTGCAGGTTTTCCGTCGAGCAGAGGAACACCGTGACGTGCCGAATTCCCATGGCCTCGCACCAGGACATCACGTCCTCGACGTGCTCGGCGCCGTGTCTGTGCCCGACGCTCGGATTCGCCATGCCCATCTGCCTGGCCCACCGGCGATTGCCGTCCATGATCAGGCCGACGTGCGTGGGTCGCGGCCCGGCCATCACCTGATGGCGCAGCCCGCGGGTATAGAGCGCGTAGAGAAGGCGTCCGCCCGGCAGGTGACTCCCCATACGCCGATGCTACGTGGGCCGGAGGCCGCTAGGTGGGGGTCAGTCGATCAGCTCGTAGGCCGGGAGGGTGAGGAAGTCGACGAAGTCGTCGGAGAGCGTCACCCGCTGCAGTAGGCCGAGTGCCTCGTCGAAGTGACCGGCAGTGAAACGCTCCTCGCCGATCTCGGCGCGGATCGTGGCGATCTCCTCGTCGGCGAGCCGACGTACCAGGTCCACGGTGACGGTCTGGCCGTCGTCGAGCTTGGCACCGTTGCGGATCCACTGCCAGAGCTGGGTACGGGAGATCTCGGCGGTCGCCGCGTCCTCCATCAGGTTGAAGATCGCCGCTGCACCGTTGCCCGACAGCCATGAGGCGAGGTACCGCAGCGCGACGGAGATGTTGCCGCGCAGCCCCGCCAGCGTGATCGAGCCGCCGGCCGACGCGACGTCCAAGATCTGGTCGGCGGTGACGTGGACATCGGCACGCGACCGGGTGATCTGGTTGGCCGAGTCGCCGAGTACGCCGTCGAAGACCTCGGCGCACAGGGGCACCAGATCCGGATGCGCGACCCATGAGCCGTCGAAACCGTCGCCCGCCTCCCGTTCCTTGTCGGCGCGGACCTTGCCCAGCGCCTGCTCGTTGATCGCGGGGTCTCGGCGGCTCGGGATGAACGCCGCCATCCCGCCGATGGCGGACGCTCCGCGCCGGTGGCAGGTCGCGACCAGCAGGTCGGTGTAGGCGCGCATGAACGGTGCGGTCATGGTGACGGTGTTGCGGTCCGGCAGCTGGAACCGGTCGCCCTGGTCGCGGAAGTTCTTGATGATGCTGAAGAGGTAGTCCCAGCGGCCCGCGTTGAGACCACTGACATGGTCGCGGAGTTCGTAGAGGATCTCGTCCATCTCGAATGCGGCGGTGATCGTCTCGATCAGCACCGTCGCTCTGATGGAGCCCGCGGGCAGCCCGAGCTCGGTTTCCGAGTAGCTGAAGACGTCGTTCCAGAGGCGTGCCTCGAGGTGGCTCTCGAGCTTGGGGAGGTAGAAGTACGGCCCGCTCCCCCGGGCCAGCAGCTCTGCGGCGTTGTGGAAGAGGTAGAGCCCGAAATCGACGAGAGCGCCGACAGAGTTCTGCCCGTCGACCTGCAGGTGCCGCTCGTCGAGGTGCCAGCCGCGCGGCCGCATGATGATGACCGGTCGTGGGCCGGCCGCGAGCTCGTAGTGGCGACCGTCGGGCGCGTCGAAGGTGATCGCTCCGCGGACCGCGTCGGCGAGGTTGACCTGCCCGCCGACCACGTTGTCCCAGTGCGGCGTATTGGCGTCCTCCAGGTCGGCCAGCCACACCCGGGCGCCGGAGTTGAGCGCGTTGATCGTCATCTTGCGCTCGGTCGGTCCGGTCATCTCGACCCGGCGGTCGGCCAGGTCGGCCGGAATGTCGGCAACCCGCCACGTCCCCTCGCGCACGGCGGCGGTCTCGGCGAGGAAGTCGAGCCGCCCCGTCTCCGCGATCTCGGCGCGCCGCTTGGTACGGCGTACCAGCAGATCGTCCCGCACCCCGCGGAAGCGACGGTTGAGTCGGGCCACGAACGCGACCGCCTCGGGGCTGAGGACCTCGTCGGCCCGGTCCACCGTGGGCGACGACACCTTTACTTCTGCCATATCTGCCTCTCCCTTCGTTCCGGAGACCGCCCTTATCGGCGGGTGGGCCATGACTTCCACTATGCGGACTCATAGATCCGAGCCGTGGACACGGTACGGGGTTAGTTGCCCTCGAACAAGATGATGAACGACGTCGTTCGAGCGGCACTATCGCTGCGTGAGCGGGCGTTGACCGGATCGGATCGCGAGGCTAATGTCGGCGCTCGCCCAAACCTTGTTCCGTATCGTGAAAGCGCGAGGTCACCTGTGAGTGAGTCGACGCGAGCTGCCGGTCCAGCCGTCGTCATCGTGTCCCGGCGCGGCGAGGACGCCGTCGCCCACCAGCCCCCGGTGGACTGGGCGGTCGAACGTCTCACCGCCGCACTGGAGTCCGCGGGGTTCGCCGTGCGCGGCACGGCGCCCGACGGGACGGACGCTCCCCTGCAGATCGTCGTCGCCGGGAGCAGCGGTGCCTCGGGCGAGCCGACGACGGGCGAGTCGTTCACCGTGGCTCGGCCGACCGGCCGGAGCGGACCGGTGGTCGTGACCGGGGCGGACGCGCGTGGCCTCGGGTACGGCGTACTCGAGCTTGCCGAGCGGGTGGCACACGCCGCGGATCCGGTCGCTGAGCTGGCCGGCACCGAGCCGATGTCGGAGACCCCGGCGACGCCGGTACGCAGCATCCTGCGGGTCTTCGTCTCGATCGAGGAAGACACCCCGTGGTTCCACGACCGGGAGTTCTGGTCCGACTACCTCACCGAGCTCGCCACCGACCGGGTCAACCGGTTCCAGCTCGGCTTCGGGATGCAGTACAACTACGGGCACCACCCGGCGAACGACAACTACCTGTGCTTCGCCTATCCGTTCCTGCTCGACGTACCGGGTTACGACGTCAGCGCCAAGAACGTCTCGACGCAGGAGCGGGAGCGCAATCTCGAGACGCTGCGCTTCATCAGCGACGAGACGAAGCGGCGCGGGATCGATTTCCAGCTCGGGCTGTGGAACCACGCCTACGACCAGGGACCCGGCTCGGAGCCGACCCACCCGATCGTCGGCCTCACCGCCGAGTCACATGCGCCGTACTGTGCCGCCGCGCTCGCCCAACTTCTTGAGGAGTGCCCGGCGATCGAGGGACTGACCGTCCGGGTGCACTACGAGGGCGGCGTACCCGAGCCCGGGCACGAATTCTGGCGCACGGTCATGGCCGGCGCCGCGTCGGTGGGACGGCGCGTCGAGATCGACATGCACGCCAAGGGCGTCGACGAGGGTCTGCTCGACGTCGCTCGCGAAACCGGTCAGCCGGTCGTCGTGTCGGCGAAGCACTGGGCCGAGCACCAGGGTCTGCCCTACCAGCAGACGACGATCCGCGACAAGGAACGCGCCACCGCCGATCCCGGAACCGGCCTGATGTCGATCACCGCGCATCAGCGGCGCTTCACCCGCTACGGATACGGCGACTTCCTCCGGGAGGACCGCGACTTCGACCTCCTCTTCCGCATCTGGCCCGGCACCCAACGACTATTGCTGTGGGGCGACCCGGTGCTCGCGGCGGGATACGGCCGGCTCGGCACCATCGGCGGTGCGTTGGGTATCGAGCTGTGCGAGCCGCTGTTCTTCAAAGGCCGCAAGGGCACGGGGTCAGTGGGCGGCCGCGACCCGTACGACGACCCCGAACTCCGGCTCGGCGGGCAGGACTGGCACAAATACCGCTACACCTACCGGCTGTGGGGCCGGCTGCTCTACAACCCCGACGCCGACCCCGAGGTCTGGCGACGGCTGCTGCGCACCGAGTACGGCGCGGCGGCGCTGCCGGTCGAGGCCGCGCTCGCCTCGGCGAGCCGGGTGCTCCCGCTGATCACGGTGGTGCACGCACTCGGCGCGTCGAACAACGGCTACTGGCCGGAGATGTACACCGACATGCCGATCGTGGAGGGCCCGCACACCGAGTACTTCCGGAAGGACACCGCCGCGCCGCCGACCTTCAACGGCGTCAGCGCGTTCGACCCGAGCATGTTCGCCCGCATCGACGACTACGCCGACGACATGGTGGCCGGACGCCGCGACGGTCGTTACGGCCCGGACGAGGTGGCCGACTGGTTCGACACGCTGGCCTTCGACGCAGAACGGGATCTGGCCGCCGCCCGCGAGGCCACCACCGACCCCAAGGACCCGGTGTTCCGGAGAATGGACGTCGACGTCACGGCCCAGGCCGGGCTCGGCCACTTCTTCGCCGGGAAGTACCGCGCGGGTCTCGCGTATGCGCTCTACGTGCGTACCCAGGAGACGCATCATCTGCGTGAGGCGCTGAATGCCTACCGCGACGCCCGGGCGGCGTGGGTCGGGATCATCGCGGCGACCGAGCACGTCTATCGCGACGACCTCACCTTCGGTCACCTGCTCACCGAGCACGGCCACTGGAAGGACCGCCTGCCGGCCATCGACACCGATCTCGCGGCGATGGAGCGCCTCCTGCAGGGGGCACCGGCGACGCCGGCGACCACCAAGATCCATCCCGCACCGCGCGGCGAACGGCCGGCCCTGCACCACACGCCGCCGGAGCCCTTCGAGCGCGGGGCGGCGGTGACCGTCACCGCCGCGGGCGCGCGGATCGACGGCGAGGTCGTCCTGCACTACCGGCACCTCAATCAGGGCGAGGACTACGAGCAGGCCGTCATGACCCGCTCCGGCGACCGGTTCGTGGCCACCATCCCCGCCGACTACAGCGGGTCGCCGTATCCTTTGGCGTACTACTTCGTCGTCCGTGCCGCGAGTGGTGACGCCTGGATTGTTCCTGGCCTGGATCGCACCCTGGCCAACCAGCCCTACCACGTGGTCCGGCAGGTGAATACCCGACCCGCGATCCGCTGAGCAGGTGAGCATGGCAACTGACACGCTGCAGGCCGATCTGGTCGGCGTGCTCGGGGCGCAGGCGGTTCTCACCAACCCGACCGAATTGCGCACATACGAGTGCGATGGGCTCACCGGGTACCGCGTGGTGCCGCGGGTGGTCGTGCTGCCGAGCAACTCCGACGAGGTGGCGGCGGCCGTCGCGGTCTGCGCCCGGCACGAGGTGCCGTTCGTGGCCCGGGGCGCCGGCAGCGGGCTGTCCGGCGGTGCGCTGCCGGTCGCCGACGGCGTCGTCATCTCGCTGCAGCGGTTGCGCCGGATCCTCGACGTCGACCCGGTCAACCGGCGGGCGACCGTGGAGCCCGGCGTCACCAACCTCGCCGTCAGCCACGCCGCAGCGCCGTTCGGTCTCTACTACGCACCGGACCCGTCGAGCCAGCAGGTGTGCACCATCGGTGGCAACATCGCCGAAAACTCCGGCGGCGCCCATTGCCTCAAGTACGGCTTCACGACCCACCACGTCCAGGCGCTCGAGGTGGTCCTCGCCGACGGCACCCGCACCTGGCTCGGCGGTGCCGGCCCGGAGCAGGCGGGATATGACCTGCGCGGGGTGTTCGTCGGCTCCGAGGGCACCCTGGGTATCACCACGAAGGCGGTGATCCGGCTGCTGCGCCGGCCGGCGAGCGTGCAGACCATGCTCGCCGACTTCCCCTCGGTGGTCGCGGCGGGCGAGGTGGTGACCGACATCATCGGTTCGGGCATCGTCCCGGCCGCGATGGAGATGATGGACCAGTTGGCCATCGAAGCCGCGGAGACCGCCGTGCACGCCGGCTACACCGTCGACACCCCGGCCGCGCTCGTCATCGAGCTCGACGGTCCGGAGGCCGAATGCCTGGACCTCCGGAGCTCGGTCGAAGCGATCTGCCATCGGCACGGGACCACCAAGATCCGGATCGCCGCCGACGACGAGGAACGCGCCGCGATATGGCGCGGGCGCAAGGCCGCCTTCGCGGCCGTCGGCCGGATCAGCCCCAACTACTTCGTGCAGGACGGCGTGGTGCCCCGCACCCGCCTCGCCGAAGCTCTGCAGCGAATCGGCGAGATGGCCGACGAGGCGGGCATCCGGGTGGCCAACGTGTTCCACGCCGGAGACGGCAACCTCCACCCGCTGGTTCTCTACGACGAGGCCGCAGGCGAGCACGATCGGGCCGAGACCCTCTCCAAGGCCGTCGCCGAACTCTGCGTCGACCTCGGCGGTTCGCTGTCGGGTGAGCACGGCATCGGCACCGACAAGGCGTGTTCGATGCCGACGATGTTCACCGACGTCGATCTCGCCGCCATGGCGACATTGCGGTCCGCCTTCGATCCGGCCGGGATCGCCAACCCCGGCAAGATGCTGCCGACGCCGCGGCTGTGCGGCGAGAAGCCGGGGCCGTACCGCCCCCACCCGCTCGAGGTCGCCGGTGTCATCGACCGTCTGTAGCCCGCACGACCTGGATGAAGCCGCCGACGCGATGCGCGGCGGCGGCCGCATCCTGATCCGTGGTTCGGGCACCGCAACGGACTGGGGCGGCGAGCCGTCCACCGTCGACACGGTGGTGAGTACGGCGGAGCTCTCGGGCACGCTCGCCTACAACCCGGCCGACATGACCGTCGCCGTGCGGGCCGGCACTCCGCTCGCCAGTCTGCAGTCGGAATTGGCGGAGCGCGGACAGTGGATCGCCAACGACGCCGCGCGGGTACCCACCGGCGGCACGGTCGGCGGACTGCTCGCGACCGCCGACGCGGGACCCCGCCAGCACCGCTACGGCCCGCTGCGCGATCTCGTCCTCGGCGTGACGGTCGTCCTGGCCGACGGCCGGATCGCCCACTCCGGCGGACATGTCATCAAGAACGTCGCCGGATACGACCTGGCCAAGCTCTTCGCCGGGTCCTACGGGACGCTCGGGCTGGTGGCCGAGGTGGTCCTGCGGACCCATCCGATCAGCGCCGGGAGCCGCACTCTCGTGGTGGAGGGCGACGCGCGAACCGGCTATCGCAGCGCCGTCGCGCTGTCCGAGCGGCCGGTCGAACCGACGGCCGTCTGCTGGGCGGACGGCCGGTTGCTGATCCGCTTCGAGGGCACCGACGTCGGCATCGAGGAGCAGCTTCGGCACGCTGAGCTGACCGGGGGCGACGTGGTGAGCGGTCCGGACGAGGACGCGCTTTGGGCGGCGGAGGCGGACGTCGTCAATGGCGCGCCCGGCCACACCGTTGTCCGCGTCGGTGCGTTGCCGAGCCGGTTCCCCGACCTGATCGAACTCGTCGACAAGCTCGTCGCCGAGCACGGTGTCACCGCCGGCTGGTCGGCCTCCTTCGGCGTCGGTGTGCACACGATCGCGCTGAGTGGCGGTGACGCGGCGGCCCACGCGCGGGTCATCGCCGGTCTGATGGGGGGATTCGACGACGCGGCGATCACCCGGCGGCGACGGGCGGCCGGCGTCGAGCGACTCGTCGACGCCTGGGGTCCGGAGCCCCCTGCCATAGCCTTGTTGCGCTCGGTGAAGAACGCGTTCGACCCGGACGGACGTCTCGGACCCGGCCGCTTCGCCCCCTGGTTGAAAGGCACCGAGTGAGTTTCTTCGATTCCGAGCATCCGCCCTCGCGTGAGCTGCTCGACGACTGCGTCCACTGCGGCTTCTGTCTGCCCACCTGCCCGACGTACCTGCTGTGGGGCGAGGAGATGGACTCGCCGCGCGGCCGGATCCACCTGATGAACATGGTGTCCGACGAGGAGGCACCGCTCGACACGACTGTCGCCGGGCACATCGACGCCTGCCTCGGCTGCATGGCATGCGTGACTGCGTGCCCGTCCGGTGTCCAATACGACCGGCTGCTCGAGGCGACCCGGGCGCAGGTCGAACGCAACGTGCCGCGCAGCCTCCCCGACCGTCTCTTCCGCAAGCTGATCTTCACGCTGTTCCCTTATCCGGCGCGGCTGCGGGTCGCGCTGCTCGGTGCGGTGCTCTATCAGCGTCTCGGGCTCGCCGACCGGCTGCGGGCGAGCAAGCTCTTCCGGCGGCTGCCCGCCCGCCTCCAGTCGCTGGAGGGCCTGCTGCCGCCGGTGCGGCTCCGCGACCTGACGCGCAGGACGCCGACCGGCGCCTCCCCGAAGGGATCCCCGCGCCGCCGGGTCGGGATGCTGATCGGATGCGTGCAGCGGGTGTTCTTCGGCGAGGTGAACGATGCGACGCTGCGGGTCCTCGCCGCCGAGGGATGCGCGGTGTCGGCCCCGGCCCAGGGATGCTGCGGCGCGCTGTCCTTCCACTCCGGCCGGGAAGCCGAGGCCGCCGGTTTCGCCCGTCGGCTCATCGATTCCTTCGACGGACTCGATCTCGACACGATCGTGGTCAACGTCGCCGGCTGCGGGTCGACGATGAAGGAGTACGGCTCGCTGCTGGCCGACGACCCGGATTACGCCGAGCGGGCAGCGGCGTTCGCGGCCAAGGTGCGGGACGTCACCGAGCTACTCGCCGAGCTCGAGCCCGTCGCTCCGCGGCACCCGATCCCCGGGCGGCTGGCTTATCACGACGCGTGTCACCTCAACCACGCACAGGGGGTCAATGCCCAGCCCCGATCGGTGCTCCGGCAGATTCCGGGGCTGGAGGTCATGGACATTCCGGAAGCGGCGATCTGTTGCGGATCGGCCGGAATCTACAACCTCGTCGAGCCTGAGCCGGCGCAGGAGCTGGGTCGACGTAAGGTCGCCAACATCGCCACCATGCAGCCCGATGCCATCGCGACCGCCAACGCGGGTTGCCTGCTGCAGATCCGCCGCTACCAGGAGCCAGGGGCTGTCCAGGCGCCGCTGTTTCACCCGGTAGAGATCGTCGATGCGTCAATCCGTGGCGTACAACCGTTTCGAGCGGTGCAGACTGGCAGTGAGCGCGGCCGCGACCGATCAGAGGAGCTGTTCCTTGGCGACCAGGAAGCCTAAGGCGGTCCCCGACGATGTGGCGGGGATCGACCACGTCGAGCGGGTCGACAGGGGTGCGGTGCAGTCCGTCAACCGCGCCCTCGACCTCCTCGAGGCGATCGCCGACGCCAGCAGCCCGCGGGGTCTGTCTCAACTTGCCGCCACCGCGGCGCTTCCGCTGCCGACGGCCCACCGGCTGATGCAGACCCTGGTGCATCGCGGTTACGCACGCCAGGAGCAGTCGCGGCACTACACGCTCGGCGCGAAGCTGATCCACCTCGGCGACGTCGCCAGCCGGCTGCTCGGCGCCTGGGCCACGCCCTACCTCGCCGAACTCCGGGACTTCACCGGTGAATCGGCGAACTTCGCCATCCTCGACGACAACGAGGTCGTCTACGTCGCACAGGCGGGGAGCCGGCACCAGATGCGCATGTTCACCGAGCCGGGGCGCCGGGTGCTGCCGCACTGCACCGCCGTCGGAAAGGCTTTGCTGGCAGAGCTACCCACCCCGGAGGTGCAGCGGATCGTCAGCCAGAACGGCCTGCCGCCCCGGACGGCGCGGACCATCACCGACGCGGACGAATTCCTGATCCACCTCAAGACGATCCACCGCCAGGGCTACGCCATCGACGAGGGAGAGCAGGAGGTCGGAGTCCGCTGTCTCGCCGTCGTCGTACCCAACGCCACGGTGCCCTCGGCGATCTCGGTCTCCGGCCCGGCCGCCCGGATGACCGCCGAGCACGTCGAGCGGTCGATCCCGGTCCTGCACGAGATCGCCGGCCGACTCTCGACCAGTCTGGCGGAGGGCGACACGGCCTAGCCCGGTTCGGCCTCGGCCTCGGCTTCGGCTTCGGCGTGGCTGGTGAAGAGCCCGAGGTCGGTGCCGTCGATGCCGGCGGGGCGGGCGACCACGAAGGTCTGGCCCCCGAATATCCGCCACAGCAAGGGGATCCGCAGATAGAGCCGGGCCAGCTTCGGTGAGCTGGGTAGCCGGCTCTTCGTCGTGTAGGGCAGGAATCTGACGATGGTCCGTATCACCGCGAAACCGCTGGCCTCCAGGGCCTCGGTGAGGCTTTGGTCGTCGAGCGGGGTGATGTGGTCGAAGAAGCTCCAGTAGCGGTAGCCGCAGAACCGGATGTTCGGCTGCAGGACGAGCAGGGTGCCCCCGGGACGGAGCGCGCGGCGGACCTCACTCAGCGTGGCGAGGATGTCGGGCCGGGTGATGTGCTCGAAGAAGTTGCTGACGAACACCACGTCCGCGCTCTGGTCCTCGACGCCGGCCAGGTCGACCGACGAGCCGACGATCGCGCGCACCTGCGGGTCGGCCCACTCGGGAAGCTCGGGGTTGAGGTCGACGGCAACCCGGTGACTCGCCACGATGTTGTTGATGAACTCGCAGTGGCCGGCGGCCACCTCGACGACCGTGTCGTCGGGTCGGACGTAGTGCTGGAAGAAGTGGCGGCACAGCACCTTCCACAGGGCATCGCGAGCCACGTCAACGCCGGCGAAGCGGGCCCGGTAGAGCCGACCGAGATCAAGATCTGGAGCCTGCGCCTCTTCCACGCGGCGTCCCTTCAACGTCTGACCCCCCAGTCTGGACGGCAGCGAGTATCCCCCCGATTAGGCCATCGGTCCACCAAGGGGTCATGACCGAGGTTGAGGAACCTCGGACTTCCGACCTCGCCTCCCCGTTTGTCCTAAATGACGTCGGGAGCGAAAACCCCGGCCCGCGCGGCCACGAGTGCGGCCGCCGCGTTGCGGTCGGCGTCCTGCACGGTGAGCGGCGCTCCGGTGACGAGCAGGCGGTAGTAGAGGGGGGCGCTCACGGCTTCGAAGGTCGCGGCCGCGTCGGTGTCTTCGGGCAGTTCGCCTCGTCCGATCGCGCGCTCGACGATCGTGCTGATGGCGCCCAGGCGGATCCGCCAGAATCGGGCTAGCACGCCGGCGATCTCGGGTGATGTCAACGCGGCGGCACATAGCGCCTTGGTGGTGGCGGCACCCTCCGGACTGGACAGCGTGGCTTGGACGGCGCGGCTGAGCGCGCGCAGATCCGATTCGACCGAGCCCGTGTCCGGCACCTCGATCCGGGCATCCGCGGCGTTGCTGAGGGCGTCGACGACGAGGTCTGGCTTGGCGCGCCATCGGCGGTAGACCGTGGTCTTGTGCACCCCCGCCCGGGCGGCGATCGTCTCGATGCTGATGTCCGCGTACGGCCGGGCGGAGAGTTCCGCGAGCGTCGCCGCGAAGACGGCCTGGGCTGTACGGGCGGTGCGCCCACCGGGCCGGGCCGTCCCCGAGCTGGTCATCCGCCCACCCTATTGCAACTTTGAGTTGTATTTGCTGAGGGCGCGTGTCAAACTCGATCTGCAACAGAGAGTTGCATTAGTTGCCACGTAGCGAGCGGGAGCTGCCGAGATGACCGGTGCTGTCCAGCCGTTGACCCAGCCGCCAGCCACCGGTGGCCGGCCCTCGGGGGCGGGTCGGCACGGGGGCCGACGCCGGCTCGCCGTCCTGCCGGCCGCCGCCGGCATCGGATATCTCGCGGTGTGGATCATCGGCCTGCTCGCCTGGCCGTCGAACCTCGCCCTCGACGCCACGAATGCCCAGGTCGCCACGGCCTACCGGGTCCACTCCGCACAGGCCGCGATACAGATCGTGCTGGTCGAAGGGCTCGCCGGGCTCCTGCTCGGCGTCGTTCTGTGGCGCCTGCTCACCTCGGCGACCGGTACCCGCTGGCGGGCGGCTGCCACGGCGACGGCATTGGCCGTGCTGCTCTCGGTCGCGCAGAGCGTGCTCGGCCTCGTTCTGGTCGCGGCGGCCAGCCACCTCGACATCACCCGGAGCGGCGTGCTGTACGACGTCTTCAACCGGATGGACGGCGTCAAGATGCTGGCCATCGCCGGAGTCGCCGCCTACGTGGCCACCTCACACAGCGGCGGGCTCCCGGTGCTCGCACGCTGGCTGCGCGCGGTTGCCGCGCTGACGGCGCTCGCCCTCGTCCTGTCCGGCGGCACCTATCTCCTGCTGGCCGGCTCCGCCGCGTGGACCGTCTACCTGTCCGGCCCGCTGCTCCTCCTGTGGATCACGGCGACCGGCGTGTGGCTGCGTGCGTCAGGCGCGGAGAGGTCGCCGGTCAATCCTTCTGCGCAGCGACACCGGTCACCACGATCGTGACGACGTCCCGGACGAACCGGTCGTTGAGCGGCCGGTGACCGTGCAGCAGACGGTGGGTGGCTGCGCCGAAGAGCAGATCGAGTACGACGTCGCGGTCCACTTGGGCGGAGATCTCACCGCGCGCGACTGCTCGGTCCAGCAGGATCCGATGCCGTGCGCGCAGCGGCTCGATCACGCGTTCCCGCCAGGCGGCGGCCAGCGCCGGGTCGTTCTGCGCCTCGGCGATGAGTCCGGCGAGCATTCCCCCGGCCGGCGTACGGGTCACCGCCCGGACCCACGCCCGCAGCGCGCTGAGCAGGTCGCCCTCGAACGTCCCCGTGTCCGGTAGCGGCTGCTGCTGTTGGAACTCGAGCAGAAAGGCGTCCAGGGCGAGCGCTCCACGCGACGGCCATCGCCGGTAGACCGTCGCCTTGCCCACGCCGGCGCGGGCGGCGACCTCCTCCATCGACATGCCGCGGAGACCCTGCTCGGCCAGAAGCTCGCCGGCCGCTGCCAGAATCGCCCGGTCCGCCGCCTCGCTCCGCGGGCGACCGCGCCGAGGGTGGACACCTTCTGGCGCGGCCGGATTCTTTCCGGCTGATCCTGGAATACGTCCGCTGGCCATCGCCTTGCACTCTACGTCGAAACGAGCCGTAGCGTATCGAATAGATGGGAACCGCATGACCGGGCCGGCGAGCATGGTGCGACCTCAGGTAAGCGAGCCCCGCGCACTTCGTGGGCTCGCGCTCGTCCTCATCCTCGCCGCATCGTTCATGGTCGTGCTCGACTTCAGCATCGTGAACGTCGCACTGCCGTCGATCCAGCGGGAGCTCGGTTTCCCCGCATCGGCGGTCCAGTGGATCGTCACGGCCTACGCGATCGCCTTCGGCGGTCTGCTGATCCTGGGCGGACGCGCCGCGGACCTGTTCGGACGGCGACGGATGTTCCTGGCCGGTCTCCTGCTCTTCACCGCTGCATCGTTGGCCGGCGGATTGGCGCAGGACCCGGTGTTGCTCGTCACATCGCGGCTCGTGCAGGGCGTCGGCGCGGCGCTGGTCGCTCCGTCGGCGTTGTCGCTGATCACGACCGGCTTCCCGGAGGGCCCGGAGCGCACCCGTGCACTGGGTATGTACGGCGCGACTGCGTCCATCGGTTTCGTCGCCGGTCAGGTGCTCGGTGGCGTACTGGTCGAGTTCACCAGTTGGCGCGCCGTCTTCCTGGTGAACGTGCCGGTCGGCCTGCTGACCGTGCTGCTCGCGCGGCGACTGCTGAGGGAGTCGCGTCAGCCGCACGTCGGGCGCCGGCTCGACGTCGGCGGCGCACTCCTCATCACGACCGCTGTCGCGGCACTGGTCTTCACCGTGTCGCAGGGCGACGTACTCGGCTGGTCGTCCCCGGCGGTGCTGGCGTCCACCGTGCTGGCGTTCGGTGCGGCGGCGGCGTTCTCCGCGGTGGAACGACGCCATCCGGACCCGCTGATCCGTACCGACCTGCTGCGGCTGCCCAGCCTGCGCACGGCCGGCACGATGAACGTGCTCCTCGGCGTATGGAACGCGGGCGAGATGATCGTCCTGTCGCTGTACTTCCAGCAGGTGCTGCACGAGTCACCGCTGGTGACCGGCTTGGCCATCGCTCCGCAAGGCATCATCGGCTTCACGGCGGGCGCGTTCGGTGCCCGGCTGGCCCGCCGCGTCGGCATCCGCACGGTGCTGATCCTGACGAGCAGCGCCGCCACGGCCGGATTCCTCGTCCTCACCCAACTGCCCACCGGCGGCGGCTACAACCCCTTGCTCGCGGCGGTGGTGCTGGTCGGCTTCGGCAGCGCAGGAACGGCGTTCGGAACGATGGTCACCGCGAGCCGTGGGGTCGCCGACGGCGACCAGGGTCTGGTCGGGGGTGTCATCAACACCAGCCGCCAGGTCGGAGCGGCGATCGGCGCGGCACTGCTGCCCGCCGTCGCGGAGGCGGTGAACCACGGGGGCCGGACCTCCGGCGCCGAGGGAGACCGGGCCGCGATGCTTGCCGCGGCGCTGGTCGCGACGGCGGCGATCGTGGTCGCCGCGCGCGGGCGACGGGCCGTCCCCCAACCACAGCAGACCTGAACCTGCACCGGTGACTTTGTGCGATGTTGCTCCCGGCCTGGTTTGCATCTGCGGCTAACCGGCCTACGGTGGGTGGCGCGGATGGCCCGGACGCAGCGATGCAGGGGGGTGCTCGGACCATCCGACGGCGAGTTCGTTGCTTTGTATGTTGCGGGGCAACAATCACGCGACTGGTGAGTTTGGGCGCTGGCCGTGCGCATCGTTGGGCAGACAGCGGATGCTGCAAGTACGGCACCCCGGTCGGACGGGGAGGGGTTTCCCTCGTGTCGACCGGGGCTTCGTCGTGTATGGCTCGCCAACATCGTGCTCGGGTGTGCGGTCAATTGTCCTCGAGGACTGCCGCGGCGATCCGGCGGACGCGTTCGGGGTCGGCGATCGCGTCGATCTCGGCGATACGACCCGCGGCAATGGTGAATCCGATAACCGTCATCGGCCGCCCGCGCAGGGTCACCACCACTCCGGGCACACCGTTCACCAGCGCGGGATGCAGCTCGATGGCTGGGCGTGCGAGGGTCGAGGCGAGGCCGGTCAGTGTCTGCCGGGCGACGGCCTCGGCACCGTCGACCACCATCGAGCCGGCCGGGAACTCGGCCCCGGCGTCGATGCGGAGCACGGCGTCCGCGTCGAGCACGGTGACGAGCGCGTCGAAGTCTCCCCCGCGCGCCGCCGAGAAGAAGGCGTCGACCAGCGCTCGTTGACGCACGAGGTCCGGGCCGGGCGCCGGCACCTCGGCACCCTTGACCCGGCGCCGGGCCCGGCTGGCCAGCTGCCGCGCCGCCGCGGGCGTACGACCGACCATGGGGGCGATCTCCTCGAACGGCAGGTCGAACATGTCGTGCAGCACGAACGCCAGCCGCTCCGCCGGCGCCAGGGTGTCGAGTACGACGAGGAGCGCGAGGCCCACGAAATCGGCCAGCAGCGCCTCCTGCTCCGGTTGACGGTCGCCCTCCGCACTGACGACCGGGTCGGGGACGTGCACCCCGAATGACTCCTCGCGTCGGACGTTGCGCGAGCGCAGCATGTTCAGGCAGACCCGGGCGACGACGGTCGTCAGCCACCCGCCGAGGTTCTCCACGTCGTCGGCCCCGGCCCGGTCGAGGCGTAACCACGCGTCCTGTACGGCGTCATCGGCCTCGCTGAGCGAGCCGAGCATCCGATAGGCCACCGCGCGGAGATGGGTCCGGTGCTCCTCGAAGCGCTCCGCCAGCCACTCGCTCTCGTCCATCGGTCACATCCTCCTGTCGCCAGGTGTCAATGGAGTGACCCGCCACGCCCGACCGATGTGACAAGCACTACCGAAAAGGAGCCCACGATGCGCGTTCTCGTTGCAGGGGCGAGCGGTGCCATCGGCACCCGGCTCGTCCCACAGCTCATCGACCAAGGTCACGAGGTGATCGGCACCGTCCGGTCGCCCGGAAACGCCGAGCGGCTACGGGCGCTCGGGGCGGAGTCAGTCGCTCTCGACCTGCTCGACCGGCTCGCCGTACGCGCAGCCGTCCTCGAAGCCAAGCCCGACGCGATCGTCCACCAGGCGACAGCCCTGGCGGACGCGCGCTTCTCCAGAAATCTCGACCGCACGTTCGCGCGGACCAACCGGCTCCGGACGGAAGGCACCGACGCCCTCCTTGCCGCTGCGCGGCACGCCGGGGTACGCCGGTTCGTCGCGCAGAGCTTCGCTCCCTACCGCTATGCGCGGGAAGGAGGGCCGGTCAAGACCGAGACGGATCCGCTCGATCCCACTCCGCCCTCGGCGATGCAGGAGACCAACGCCGCGATGCGCCACCTCGACCAAGCAGTCACGGAGGCAGGCGGAATCGCGCTGCGGTACGGCGCCTTCTACGGCGCGTCCAACGACGGGCTGGTCGGACCCGTGCGCAAGCGGCAGTTCCCGATCGTCGGCGACGGCGCCGGCCTCTCCTCCTTCATCCACCTCGACGATGCCGCCGCCGCAACCGTGCTCGCCCTCGACCACGACGGTGCCGGCATCTACAACATCGTCGACGACGAGCCCGCGTCGATGCGCGAGTGGCTGCCGGTGCTTGCACAGGCACTCGGCGCCAAACCGCCCCGCACCGTTCCGCGTTGGCTCGCGCGGCTGATCGCGGGCGAAGGCGGCGTGGCGATGGGAACCGAAGCCCGCGGTGCCTCGAATACGAAGGCGAAGCGGGAGCTCGGCTGGACCCTGCGCTACCCGAGTTGGCGACAGGGCTTCATGTCGGCCTACTCCCCGACCTCCTCGGTCCCGAATCGATCCTGAGGTCGGTCTGCGTCACCCGAGGATGCGGTCGACGTCGCGCAGATGGTGGTGGGCATCGTGCGCATTGCTCCGGGCCACGTCTTCCGCCCGCTGTGGGCCGCGGTTCGCGTGTTGCAGCACGACCTGGGTCGCCAGCGCCTCGTTCATGGCCTCGACCCACGCCCGCGCGGACCAGTCCAAGGACCAGAGCGCGGATGCCAGCGTGGTCGTCTCGTAACCACGCGCTGTCGCCAGCAGGTCGGGGTCGTAGCCGGGGACCTCGGTCGCCTCGCCCCGGCCGGCGCCGGCGAGGCGCTCGGACCAGATGCGCAGGTTGTCGGCCACATGCACGACGTACGCAGCGGGCGTCCACCGCATGCGCGACAGGGGTTCCCGTACAGCTCGGCGCCCCACCTCTCCACGGGGACCCACCCTATCGGCGCGGACGGACGTCTGATTCCGTCGTCGTCCTGTTCTGCAGTCCGGATTGGTCCTATGTTCGCGGGGAGACCTTCGGGAGGACTGCCGTGCATGAGCTGTCGTTGTGCGGGGCCATCGCGGATATCGCCCGGCGACGAGCGGGAGACCGCCGGGTGGACGTGATCCACGTCCGGATCGGTCGGTTGCGTCAGGTGATACCGGACACGCTCGTGTTCTGCTGGTCTCTGGTGACTTCAGGGAGCGAGTTGGACGGCTCGGTGCTGGAGGTCGAGCGGATCGCCGCGCGGCTGCGCTGCCGGACGTGCGGCGAGGAGCATGAGTTCGGCGAGGACCTGGTCTTTGCCTGCCCCGGATGTCATGGTCTTGACGTCGAGGTGGTGGCCGGCGAGGAGTTCGACGTCACGGCGCTCGAACTCGTGGAGGTGTGACTGGTGAGTCGCTTTCATCGGCACGACGACGACCACGATCATGGGCACGAGCATCCGCACGAGCACGGCGGGGACGGGACGCGGGCCCGTGACCTGGGCGATCACTCCGGCTACCGGACCGGCCGGGAACGGATCGAGGTGCTCGAGCGGATCTTCGACGAGAACGACCGGGTCGCGGCGCAGAACCGCAGCGACCTCGCCCGGGGGCGGACCCGGGCGATCAATCTGATGTCCTCACCGGGCGCGGGGAAGACGGCGCTGCTGAGGGAGACGCTGCGCCTGCTCGCCGATCGACTGCGGATCGGCATCGTCGAGGGTGACATCGAGACCCGGCTGGACGCCGACCGGTTGGAAGGTTTCGGCGCCACCATCGAGTTGATCAACACCGGCAACGGTTTCGGCGGGGAATGTCATCTCGACGCCCCGATGGTGCGCTCGGCGCTCATCCGCCTCCCGCTCGCCGACCTCGACCTGATCCTCATCGAGAACGTCGGCAACCTTGTCTGCCCGGCGGAGTTCGACGTCGGTGAGCACGCCCGGGCGATGATCTTCTCCGTCACCGAGGGCGAGGACAAGCCGCTGAAGTACCCGGTGATGTTCCGCGCCGCGGACCTCGTCGTGATCAACAAGGTCGACCTGCTGCCGCACCTCGACTTCGACCTCGACGCGTTCCGCCGGAATCTGACGGCCGTCAACCCAGGAGTACAGACGATCGAGGTCAGCGTGCGGTCGGGTCTCGGACTTCCCGCCTGGTGCGCGTGGATCGAGTCGCAGGTCAGCGACCCGCACCCCGCCCCGACCGCGGTCTGACTCCCCGGCGCCCTTCCGTATCTGTTTGTGCGCGGCATTTCTGATAGGCGACTAAATCGGCGTCAGACTTATTCGTTATGCCGACACAAATCCACTCGTTGACGTGTCTCGCGCACCTAGTTAGCCTGATGCAAGGTTTCCTCGCGATGTCATTTGGCGTCGATTCAATTCCCCATCAGTAGCGCGGCGGTCGCGCCTTCCCGACTATCTGAATCGACAGGATCAAGCCCGCGATGACAGCAGTCAGCATATGAGCCCGGAACTTCTCTGGTACATCCCCAACACGGTCGAGCCCGGACATCGCGGCGACAACACGGCGGACGGGTGGGGAAGTCTCGACTTCTCCACCGACCTCGCCCGCACCGCCGAAGATCACGGCTGGGATGGTGCTCTCCTCGGGACCGGCTGGGGGCGCCCGGACACATTCACCGTCGCGACCGCGCTGGCCGCCCGCACCACAACATTTCAGCCGTTGGTGGCGATTCGGCCGGGCTATTGGCGACCTGCACATTTCGCCAGTGCCGCAGCGACGCTTGATCAGCTCAGCAGGGGGCGACTGCTCGTCAACATCGTCAGCGGCCTGGACAATCCGGCGGCGTACGGCGATGGCGAAAGCGATCCTGCCCGCCGTTACGACCGCACGAAGGAATTTCTGCAGGTCGTACGCCGACTGTGGAGCGAAGAGAACGTCACGTTCGATGGCGAGTTTTTCAGCGTTAAGGGCTCGACGGTGAATCCGCGACCCTACGACGCCGAAAATGGCCAGCATCCGCGGCTCTACTTCGGGGGCGCCTCTGCCGCGGCCGAACGGGTCTCGGCTGAGGAGGCCGACGTTCAGCTCTTCTGGGGCGAGCCGCTCGACGGCGTGGCCGAGCGGATCGACCGGCTCAGGATGCTGAGTGAATCGGTGGGGCGCGTCCATTCCCCGTTGGAGTTCGGCCTGCGGATCACGACCCTGATCCGGGACACCACCGAGCAGGCCTGGCGGGACGCTGAGGCGAAGGTGGCGAAGATGGCCGGCCCCGGTGGCCCGTCGCTGAGCAGCAACTGGCGTCGAGCCGTGGGCCAGCAGCGGTTGTTAGACCTCGCCGAACGCGGTGACGTGCTGGACTCGTGCCTCTACACCGCGCCCGGTCGGGTCGGTGGCGGCGGCGCGGCCACCACCTGGCTGGTCGGCTCCGCTGACGACGTCGCAGAGGCGTTGCGGAACTACGGCAAGCTCGGAATAACGCACTTCGTGCTCTCCGACACCCCGTACAAGCAGGAGGTCATCCGCATCGGCGACCAACTGCTGGACCAAATCCGCGAACCGAACCTGGTCTAGCAGCTTTCGGGCTACGGGCTTCCGCCGAGCCGGTCGACGAGTTGACCGCGGGTGAGGCCGTAGTGGGCGAGCAGCTGACCGTCACGGACGGTGTCAACGGGGTCGGGGAGAGACCGATCAACCTCTTCGATCAGGTCGACCCAGCCGACCCGCCGGAGTAGCGCCAGCAAGTCCTTCTTAGCCATCTGCATCGGCCACCGCCTCCTGCCCCTGCGGGTGTGGTCGTCATCGACGAACCTCACCGGGCTGCAAACTGAGAATACGCGGCCCTCCGTCGCTCGGATAGCCCCTGCGTGGCCGCAAGACGGAGAGCGGGATCGGGATCGATCAAGGTGCGACCCATAGGTCAGAGCGCATGCTGGTCACCCTGAGTGGTCATGCGATGTGCGGGTGTCGTTTATCCCTTGTTGGCGCCATGCGCATCGCTGATGATTGCGGATATGGCCACGACCCGACGAGCCGACATGTTCACCGCGGACGGCAAGCCGTCTGACGACGACCCGCGCGAGCACGGACCACGGTTGGGCGACGAGCGCAGCACGTTGGTCGAAGCCCTGCGCCGCCAGCGCCTCACCTTGGAGATGAAGTGCTCGGGGCTGGATGCGCAGGCCATGGCGCGCCGCTCCATCGAGCCGTCGACGATGTCCCTGCTGGGTCTGGTGCGACACCTGGCCGAGGTGGAGCGCGGGACGTTCCGGGTGATGATGTCAGGACAGTACGTGCCCCGGCTGTTCTGCTCCGAGCTCGACCGGGACGCCGACTTCGATGGTGCTGTTCCCGACCCGCGGATCGTTGCGGAGGCGTGGGACGCGTGGCGTGCGGAGGTGGACTTCGCCACGCAGTTCGTTGCCGAGGCACCGAGTCTCGACATCACCGGTGACGATCCCTTGAATCGGCACGGCAGCGGTGGAGGAGCGATGTCGCTGCGCGAGGTGCTGGTGGGAATGATCGAGGAGTACGCCCGCCACATGGGTCACGTCGACCTGTTGCGCGAGCGGATCGACGGGCGCCTCGGCCAGTAATGGTCATGGTGAGCTAGCCCGCTGATGAAGAGCTCATCCGAGCATCTGCCGGACCCGCCGAAGTACTCCCCGGTCTTCTACCTGGCGGATCTGATGACCGGATACTTCGCGGCCGCCGGGATGATGGCGACGCTGCACCGACGCGCCCTCGAGCCTGACCCTCCCCATCGCCGACCGCCTCGTGCCCTACGGCGCGGACCCCGCGTCATGGCCGCCGGAGACTTCGGCGCGCGACGTGGGGTGAATGCCTCATGACTGACCGGACTGCGATGCCTAGCCTGCTAGTTATGGACACCCGATGGGAACGTGTCGAGTCTGGTCCAGCCGGCGCCGAGCGGACCGTGCTGCTTCTTCCCGGAGGCATGTGCAGTGCACGTTCGTATGCCGAACTGATGGCCGAGCCCGCGTTGG
>DASXJE010000106.1 GCA_036497565.1 Mycobacteriales bacterium | reverse complement strand
GGCCGGAGACCACGGAAGAGATGTGGCGAGCCAACGGGATCACCTTTCGGACGGTGTGGCCAGGACTCGGTCGAGGGCTTTGAGCCCGACCTCGAGCTCATCTTCGGTGATCTGCAGCGGTGGGCGGAAGCGGATCGACCGCCCGCCGCATGGGAGGACGAGGACGTGCTCCTCGTGCAACCGGGCGATCGCGGCGTCGCGGGAGGCCGAGTCCGGCAGGTCGAAGGCGCACATCAGCCCGCGCCCGCGCACGTTGGACACCGTCGCGGGATGCCGGTCGCCGAGGTTCTGCAGCTGGGTGAGGAACCACTTCCCGGTCCGGGCGGCGTGCTCGAAGAGACCGTCGCGCTCGATGATCTCCAGGATCCGCCGGGACCGGACCATGTCGACCAGCCCGCCACCCCAGGTCGACCCGATGCGGCTCTGGACCCGGAAGACGTTGTCAGGAACCTCGTCGACCCGGCGGCCGGCCATCACACCGCCGACCTGGACCTTCTTGGCGAACGCCACGACGTCCGGCTCGAGTCCCAGTTGCTGGTAGGCCCAGGTGGTGCCGGTCACCCCGACACCGGTCTGCACCTCGTCGAGGACGAACAGGGCGTCGTACTCGTGGCACAGCTGTTGCATCGCCAGCAGGAACTCCGGCCGCATGTGGTTGTCGCCGCCCTCGCCCTGGATCGGTTCGGCGAGGAAGCAGGCGATGTCGTGCGGGTTGGCCTCGAACGCCGCCCGGGCCTGCGCGAGGGCGTGCTGCTCGGCGGCCGCTACCTCGGCGAGGTGGCGTTCGAGCGGGAAGGTGATCACTGGTACGTCGATGCGTGGCCAGCTGAAGCGGGGGTAACGGTCGACCTTGACCGGGTCGGTGTTGGTCAGCGACAAGGTGTAGCCGCTGCGCCCGTGGAAGGCCTTGGTGAGGTGCATGACCTGGGTGCCCAGATCGCGCGACCGGCCGGCCGCCTCGTTGCGGCGGCTCTTCCAGTCGAACGCCGTCTTGAGCGCGTTCTCGACGGCCAGCGCACCGCCTTCGACGAAGAAGAGGTGCGGCAGCGCCGGGTCACCGAGCACCCGGTAGAACGTCTCGCTGAACTCGGCGAGGTGGCTCGAGTAGATGTCGGAGTTCGCCGGCTTGTTCGCGGCGATCTCGGCGAGGGTCGCCATGAACTCCGGATCGTCGACGATGCCGGGCGGGTTGACGCCCAGCGGAGCCGAGGCGAAAAAGGTGTAGAAGTCCAGATACCGGTCTCCGGTGATCGCGTCCACCAGCCATGCTCCGCGGCTGCGTTTGGTGTCCAGGACCAGCCGGAACGCCTCGACCAATAGGTGCTCACCGAGCACATCACGCACTTTCTCGGCGGGTACCTCGACGCTGAGGTAGCCCTTCTCTGCGACGCCTGTCATACCCCCGACACTACGCAGCGCACTGCCCTCCCAGGGTTGGTATCTCAGCGGTCGGCCAGGGACTCGTAGGCGGCGACGGCGGAACCCCGGGCGCCGGCCATGTCCAGATCCGGGACCAGCGCGAAGGTGGCGACCCGTTCCTGCTCCTCCCGCAGTGCGGTGTGCTCCCGCACCTTGGCGAGGAACCACTCCCGGAACGCCGGGGCGGTCTCCACGACTCCGCCGCCCAGGAAGTAGGCATGCGGGTCGCTGTAGTTGGCGGCGATGCTGAACAGCCGGCCGAGAGCCATGGCCTGCTGCTCGAAGATCTTGCGGGCCAGCGCGTCGCCGCTTTCCCCCAACCCCCGGACATTCCGCGCCGCCTTGGCCGTGGATTCGACCGCGCCGAGCTCGTGGCCCTCGAAGCGCGTCAGCCAGTAGGGGAGCAGGTTGTTCTCGATGCCGCACAGCGACGCGATGCTCTCCACATCCCCGACCGAGCCACAGTTGCAGGCCGGAATCGGCTGGCCCTCTTCGAGCAGACCGTGCATCGGAATGTGGACGTGGCCCAGTTCGCCGGCCATCCCCGCGGCGCCCCGGACGACCTGCCCGGATTCGATCACCCCGCCCCCGAGGCCGGTTCCCACGATCGCCGAGATGGACGACCGGGCCGCCGACTGGGCACCGAAATGCGAGTGATGTGCGTAAAGTGCCGCGGCGTTCCCGTCGTTGTTGTAGATGACCGGCAGTCCGATCCGCTCCTGCAGGGCGCCGCGGAAGTCGAATCCGCGCCACGCGAGTTGGGAGAAGTTCGTGGCGCCCTTCGACGAGATCACGCCGTCGGCGCTGGCCGGCCCCGGGGTGTCCAGGCCGACCGCCCGCACCGATGACCTGGCCATCCCGGTCACCTTGAGGACGTTCTCCAGGGCCTGCACGAGGGCCTCGACCGCGATCTCCGGCCCTTCCTGGACGAAGCTGGGTGTCTCGACCAGATGGTCCACGAGGAACCGGCCGGTCGAGTCGAGTGCGGTCGCGTTGTTGTTGGTCCCGCCGTTGTCGAGTCCGACGACGGCCCAGGTCGCTGCTGTGCTCATCCTCGGAAATGTAGCCGCTCGGCCCAGGACGGTCGGCGGCCGAGGCACCCGAGGCCGCCCCGGTATGGTCTTGGCGAGGCAGCATGGGCCCGACCAGCCACACACCGAGGCCCATCCACCGAGGCCCATACGCAGAGGCCGCAGAGGCAGGAGGCGTCATGGCGAGGGTCCGTCGACACCCGGAGTCCGGCCGATCCGGGTCCGACCTGCTCGGCATCTACCTCAACGATCATCTGGCCGGATCGACCAGCGGCCTCGAACTGGCCCGCCGGGTGGCCGCGGCCCACCGCGGGACGCCTATGGGCGGCACGCTGGCGCCGTTCGTCGATGACATCACCGAGGATCGTGGCGCCCTGCTCGACATCATGACCAAGCTCGGCGTACCGGTCCGGCACTACAAGGTCTGGTCGGCCTGGGCCGCCGAGAAGGTCACCCGCCTCAAGCTCAACGGCGAGCTGTTGGGCCGGTCACCGCTGAGCTCCCTCATCGAACTGGAGACGCTGCGGTTGGGTGTCGAGGGCAAGGCCGCGTGCTGGCGCTCGCTGCGTTCCTTGGCGGAGCGCGACGGCCGGTTCGACGCCCAACGGCTCGACCTCCTGCTCGAGCGGGCGCACGACCAGATCGAGACGCTGGAGGACCTTCGCGTGCAGACCTCTCACGAGATATTCATGTCCGCGGCGCCGTGACCCCGGTCTGCAAATAGTCGAGCGCCCGGTCGAGGTTGTCCCGCCGATCTTCCGTGGAGTCCAGCACGAGCCGTTCGTCCTGCCACTGCTCGTATTCCTTCCGGCGCTCCTGCACCGACTCCCAGGTCGGTTCGTAGAAGCCTTCGATGTCCCGGCGCCGGCCCTCGAGCCGGCGGCGGTGCAGATCCTCATCGGTGCAGACGACCTCGATGACCCGCATCTGCGTGCCGGTACGGCGGGCCGCCTCGCGCCACATGTTCCGCGCGATCTCGATCTCGCTCACAGCATCGACGATCGCGGTGAGCCCCAGGGCGAGCTGATGCGCTGCCAACGTCGCGGCCACCTCATAGGCCGCCACTCCGGTCTCGTGGCTCGCCGGTACACCCGCACGCCAGATCGCCGCCTCGATCGGATCGACCGAGAAGACGGGTACCCCCAACGTCTCGCCGACGGCGTCGGCGACGGTGCTCTTTCCGGTTCCGGGCAGGCCACAGACGACGATCAGCACGCCCGCATGATCCACGACGTACCCGACCGGCCGCCACCGCAGTGGGGGAGGATCGTGCGATGACCGATCGGGAGCGGACCGTGTCGCCGGTCGTCCGGCAGAAGGCGCTGCACCTCGGCGCGGCTGGCGAGGACTGGCTCGCCGGGTTGACCGACCTGATCGCCGAGCTCGAGAAGGCGTGGTCGATCCAGGTCGGGGAGCCGCTCGGGGGAGGGTTCACCGGCTACGTCGCGATGGCCCGTAAGCCCGACGGGACGGACGCGGTCGTCAAGGTGTGTCTCCCCGACCCGCTCTTCGCCCGCGAGGTGCGCACGATCGCGGCGGCCCGCGGGCGCGGCTACGTCGAGCTCTACGCCCACGACCCGGACCGCCGGGCCATGCTGCTCGAGGCGCTCGGACCGACGCTGAATCGGAGCGGCCTCTCACCCGAGTCTCAGATCGAGATCCTCTGCGACCTGCTGCGCCGGGCATGGGAGGTCCCGCGGGACACCGACCCGTCGGCCGATCCGGCAATGGACAAGGCGAGTGCACTCGCCTCGTCGGTCGCCGGGCTGTGGGAGGAGCTCGACCGGCCCTGTCCTGAACAGGTGGTCTCGCGGGCACTGGAGTTCGCGGCGCGCCGTGCGGCCGCCTTCGACGCCGGTCGGTGCGTCGTCGTACACGGGGATGCGGCGCCGGCCAACGCGCTGCGCACGAACCTGCCCCGCCCGGGTGCGGAGTCCGGCTTCGTCTTCGTCGACCCGGACGGGTTCGTCGGCGACCCGACGTATGACCTCGGCGTGGCGCTGCGCGACTGGTGCCCGGAGTTGCAGGCGGCGGCCGAGCCACAGATCCTGGCCCGCCGCTACAGCCGGCTGATGGCGACCCGTACCGGAATGGACGAGACGGCGATCTGGGAGTGGGGCTTCCTGGAACGGGTGTCGACCGGGCTGTACGCGCTGCAGGTCGGTGGCGAAGAACTCGGCCGGCCGCATCTGACCACCGCCGAGCAGCTGCTCTGACGCCGCCCCCCATTCCGCCGCTCCCATTCGGCATCAACGTGACGTTGATGCCGCTAGATGCCTTGAACGTGACGTTCAAGCCGAATGAAGGGGCGGCGGCCAGCCGTCAGTGCGTGAGCGCGCGTGCGTGCAGCGCCGTCACGGCCTCTCGTGCGGACAGGATCGCGCCGTGCTGCCAGGCGTCCATGTAGGAGAGCCAGTCGCCGGCGAAGAGAACCCGTCCAGCCGGCTTTGCCAACGGCTTGAGGACCGGCGCATCCGGCGTGTTGTCCGGCAGGCTGTGCCAGGCGCCTTCCAGGTGCGGGATGTAGCGCCAGGACTGGGAGAAGGATGACGCCAACTCGGTGCGGTACTTCGGTCCGTAGATCCGCTCGCCGAGCATCACCGCCCGGTCCGCACGCTGCTTGGGCGTCATCTTTCCGTAGGTGTCGGCGTCCGAGCCGGTGTTGTAGTAGCCGACGATGACGCCGCGCTCACCGTGGTAGCCGTACGACGGGTGCCAGACGTGGGCCAGATCCATGTCGGTCTCGGTGATGCCGCCGTAGATCCGGTGGTCGGTTTCCCACCAGCGGCTCTTGTACTCCAGACCGATCTTGCTCGACGACGACGGCGTGATCGAGGTCAGAGCCGTCTGCACGTCGTCGCCGAGGTTGTGCGGGAGCCGAGCGAGAAGATGCGGCGGCATTGCGGATATGCAGTAGTCCGCGCGGATTTCGTGCTCGCGCCCGCCGTCGTCCCGGTAGGTGACCCGTACCCCGTCGTCGGCCTGGGTGATCCCCGTCGCCTGAGCACCCAGCTTGACCTTCTCCGGCCCGATCGCGCGGGTCAGCGCCTGGGGAATCTGGTCCATTCCGCCGACCGGCTGGAACATCAGCATCGCCTGGTCGAACTCGAATTCGAACGCGAAGTACCGGCCGACCGCCGAAGCGAAGACGGCGGAGACGTCGGGTGTCGGGGACAGCGGTGAGCCGGGTGCTCCGGCGGCGCCCGGATACGGGTCGTAGCCCCGGCGGGTGCTCCCGGTGTAGGCGTAACCGTCCGACTTGGCGCCGATGTCTCCCCATCCCTCGAGGAAGGACAGCAGGCGTTCCTGGTCCACCGCGGTGAGCTCCTGGTCCAGGGCACCCTGCGAGCTCGCCTTGGCGAGAAGCTCGGCGACGTATCCGTAGACGTCGGCCTTGGCGGTGCGGTAGCGCATGGGGTTGCCCGGCGTCATCCCGGAGTTCTCGTTGTAGATGTAAGCGTCGGCGTTGGAGTTGGTGAAGACCTCGATCGGCACCCCGAGTTCGCGGCAGTAGTCGAGGGTGACCATCCATTGGGCCAGTCGCGCGGGGCCGCAGTTCACGTACTGGCCCGCACTGAACTTCGCCACCTGACGCTGCCCGAAGAGGTCGGTCTGCTCGGTACCCGCCCGCGCGGTGAAGTTGCGCCCTCCGGTCCGGCTGCGCGGTTCGAGGATCGAGCACCGGTAGCCCGCCTTGCCCAGCTCGTACGCCGAGACGAGCCCAGCGACTCCGCCGCCGAGGATGATGACGCTGCCGGCGTTGCGCCCGGAGAGATGGAAGTCCGAGGCCTGCGGAGGGGTGAACGCGGGCGTCGCCGCGTCGGCGGCCGTCGGGGCGAGTCCCAGCGTCCCCATGGCCGACAGCATCGTCCCGGCGCCGCCGGTGACTCCGACGGCCTGCAGGAACTTTCGTCGACTGAGCCCAGGTGCTGATGGCTGCGGCATGTGGGTCCTCCGTGGGTTGTGCGCCGTACCCCGACTGAGCGGCCCATGGTGGTCTTTCGGTATTGCAGGGACGTGTCCGACAATTGCCCCACTGTTAACGATGCGACTCGTCGCACCCGCGTGTACGCCGACGTCGGCCATCTCCTATTCCGCGCCAACGTGACGTTGATGCGGCTAGACCGCTTGAACGTGACGTTCAAGCGGAATGGATGGTCGGCGACAGGTGCGAAACTGACCGGCGTGACGACTGAGCAACGGGCGGACGACGAGGACGTGCGCGCGACCCTTCGGGCCGCGCAGGTGTCGGACAGCCGGTCGATCGCGCAGTTCCACACCCGGTGCTGGCGGGAGGCCTACCGGGGGCTGGTTCCGCAGGACTACCTGGACCGTGTCGACGTCGACGACCGGGCGGTCCGGTGGCGCGACCGGCTGGTCAACGGCGGCCGCCGGGCCGTCGTCGCCGAGGTGGGCGGACAGATCGTGGGCGTCGTCAGCTGGGCGCGGAGCCGCGACGCCGGGTCGGCGCCACCGCTCGAGCTGAAGAGCCTGTACGTCGCGGCGGCGTACCGCGGCTCAGGGATCGCCGCAGACCTCCTCGACCGCGCCGTCGGGACCAAGGCCGCGCACCTCTGGGTCTTCGAGGACAACCCGAGGGCACACCAGTTCTACCGCAAGCACGGTTTCGCGCCCGATGGCGAGCGGGATGTGGACGCCGACACCGGCCTCTGGGAGTTACGGATGGTCCGCGGCCGGTAACGGCGAGCTGGGGGCGCAGGGCGGCCGCGGTGATTACGGGCTGGTTCAGCGGGTAGGTGACGGTGCACGCCGGCTGGGGTCCGGCATCTGTTGCCCACGTTCGAGACGTCCCATCCAGGAGGAAGTCGTGAGTAGTGGCACCGTTGTGCTGATCGTCGTTCTCGTGGTCCTGATCGTGCTGGCTGTGGTGCTTGTGGCCGCCAGGAAGAGCACGCAGACCAAGCGAGACAACCGGAACCGAGAGCAAGCGGAGGAGATCCGGACTCGCGCAGTCTCCGACGAAAGGGCGGCACGCAGGCACGAGGCCGAGGCGGCCGAGAAGGAAGCGCTCGCGCAGCAGGCCCGCGCAGAGTCCGACCGCCAGGCCGCCACCGCGGAGAAGCTTCAGGTGCAGGCCGAGGAGCGTGGCGAGCACGCCTCGCGCCGCCAGGCCGATCAGCAGGAGCGGCTGCGCGCCGCCGACGAGGTCGACCCGGACGTCCCGGCCGAGGGTCGTGACGCACGTGTCGACGACGACCAGACCGTGGGCGCGGGTCGCCACTCCGTCGAGAACCCGCCCGCGGTCGATGACAGCGAGCCCGAGGATCGCCGCACGGTGGCCGAACGACGCGACGTGAACGATGACCGCGACGCCGTCGAGCGCCCGCGGGACGACGCCGGAACCCACCGCGCGTAGGTCACGCCCAGCACGAAAACTCGATGCGCAGGACCACGCGGCGCTTCTGAATGCGGCTCGCCGGGATCGGTAATCCCTACCGATAAGGCCGGGAATGCCGGGTGGAGGATGGCGGTTGACCCCCTAACTGCGACGACAGGGAGCGACATGACCGTTCAGGACATCGACACCTTCGTAGCCACCTGGGAGGGCTGGCACGGCGAGCACGACGCAGCGCTCGGCGACCCACACGGGTTTCTCGCCATCACCCAGCTGCACTACCTCTCCGGCGAGCCGACCAGGCTCGCGGACGCGCCCGGTGTCTGGAGCACCGGCGTCGACGGTGTGACGGTGGCCTTGGACGACGGCGAGGAGCTGGTCGTCGACGACGTGCCCGTGCACGGCACCCACCACTTCGGCGTCATCCCGGAACGTGGCGGCATCAATGTGGTCTTCGGCGACGCGGTGATCGAGGTCGCCAAGCGCGGGGGCAATGACATCGTGCGACCCCGCCATCCGGACAACCCGCTGCGGGTCGCCTTCGCCGGGACGCCGGCTTACGCACCGGACCCGCGCTGGGTGGTCACGGGTCGCTTCCGGCCGTTCGACTCGCCGCGCCCGGTCACGGTCGGCGCCGTGGTCGAGGGTCTGCAGCACGTCTACGACTCGCCCGGCCGGATCGAGTTCACGCTGGAGGGTGCGGACCTGACCCTCACGGCTTTCAACGGAAAGAAGCCCGGCACCCTGTCGGTGCTCTTCACCGACGCCACGTCCGGTGTGACGACGTACGCCGCCAATCGGTCCCTGCAGATCGACGCGCCCGACGACGACGGACTGGTGACGCTGGACTTCAACCGGGCCGCTAATCTGCCCTGCGCATACACCGATCTCGCGACGTGCCCGCTTCCGCCGGCCGAGAACCGGCTGCCGGTCGCCGTCGAGGCGGGCGACAAGATCCCGCACGAGCGGGCCGGTTGACGGCAGCGACTGAGGGTGCCCCCGGCAGGATTCGAACCTGCGCACCCGCCTCCGGAGGGCGGTGCTCTATCCCCTGAGCTACGGGGGCCAGGGACGTCGAGAGGCTATCAGCCTGGAGGGCGTGTCCCGCCGCGGCGGTGCGCCGGTCGCGCCCGGCCGGCTGGAACGCAGTGCAGCCTGGTGCCCTCTCCCCGGTAGCCTTGCAGGAGTGACTCCCGCCGACCTTGCCGAGGCCATCCGCGACGCGCTCCAGAAGGCCGTCGACGATGGCGCGTTGCACGTTCCGGTGCCCGATGAGGTGGTCGTGGAGCGGCCCCGTAACCGGGACCACGGGGACTACGCCACCAACGTCGCGATGCGGCTGGCGAAGCCCGCCGGCCGGCCACCGCGCGAGGTCGCCGAAATGCTCGCCAGTCGTCTCCTCACCCATGACGGGATCACCGAGGTCGAAGTCGCCGGACCCGGATTCCTCAACATCACCCTCGCCCAGGCGGCGCTCGGCGAGCTGGCCCGCACCGTCGTCACGGCCGGCCAGGCGTACGGGCGGACCGACGAGCTCGCCGGCCAGAAGATCAACCTCGAGTTCGTCTCGGCCAACCCGGTGGGGCCGGTGCACATCGGGGCGGTGCGCTGGGCGGCCGTGGGCGACGCCGTCGCCCGGCTGCTCGCCGCCGGAGGTGCTGAGGTCACCCGGGAGTACTACTTCAACGACGCCGGTGGCCAGATCGACCGATTCGCCGCGTCGCTCTACGCCGCCGCGACCGGGCGGCCGATTCCGGAGAACGGCTACCGGGGCGACTACATCGCCGAGATCGCCGACCGCGTGGTCGCGGCCAACCCCGGGGTGCTCGATGCGCCGGAGGACAAGGCCGTCGAGGTGTTCCGCCGCGACGGCGTCCAGATGATGTTCACCGAGATCAAGCAGTCGCTCGCCAGCTTCGGCGTCGTCTTCGACGTCTACTTCAACGAGAACGAGTTGCACACCTCCGGGGCGATCGACGACACGGTGCAGCGACTGCGCGACTCCGGCCACGTCTACGAGGCTGATGGCGCGGTGTGGCTGCGTACGACCGACTTCGGCGATGACAAGGACCGCGTCATCGTGCGCAGCAACGGCCGTCCGACCTACTTCAACGCCGACCTGGCCTACTACGTCGACAAGCGCGAACGCGGCTTCGACCGGGCAGTGATCATTCTCGGCGCCGACCACCACGGCTACGTCGGGCGGATGCGTGCGCTGGTCGCCGGCCTCGGCGAGGACCCCGACCGGACGCTGGAGATCCTGATCGGCCAGATGGTCACGCTGCACGGCGGCAAGATGTCCAAGCGGGCCGGCAACCTGCTGACCCTCGACGACCTGGTCGCCGCGATCGGGGTCGACGCCGCGCGTTATGCACTGGTGCGCTGGTCGATGGACTCGACGATCGACCTCGACCTCGATCTGTGGGCGAGCGCCACCAGCGACAACCCCGTGTTCTACGTGCAATACGCGCACGCCCGGCTCGCCTCGTTGCAGCGCAATGCGGCCGAGCTCGGGATCGAGCGGGGTGATGATTTCGACCCGGCACTGCTCGGCCACCCGCAGGAGACCGACCTGCTCGCCGCACTCGGCGAATATCCGCGGGTGGTCGCCTCGGCCGCGGAGTTGCGCGAGCCGCACCGGGTCGCCCGCTACCTCGAGTCGCTCGCCGGCACCTATCACCGCTTCTACGACGCCTGCCGGGTCCTGCCGCAGGGCGACGACGAGGCGACCCCTCTGACCGGTGCCCGGCTGTGGCTCTGCGAGGCGACGCGGGTGGTGCTCGCCAACGGTCTCGGTCTGCTGGGTGTGAGCGCGCCCGAGCGGATGTGAACCGGCCGTGAGAACGCATGAAGCCGGAGCGCTGCACGCCGACGTGACCCAGGCACCGGCCGGCCTACCGCGGCCGGCCGACGACCTCTCCGAGCTCGCTCCGACGGTGTGGCCGAAGGGGCTGCACCGCGGCGCCGACGGCGCGCTGCTCGCCGCCGGCGTCGACGTCCGCGATCTGGCCGCGGAGTTCGGGACACCGGCCTACGTCGTCGACGAGGCCGACTTCCGGCACCGGTGCGCCGACTTCCTCGCCGCGTTCGACGGCGCCGACGTGCACTACGCGACGAAGGCGTTCTGCTGCCTCGAGGTGCTCCGCTGGGTCGATCAGGAGGGCCTGGGACTCGACGTCTGCACCGGCGGTGAACTCACGGCCGCCTTGCGCGCCGGGTTCCCCGTCGAGCGGATCGCCGTACACGGCAACAACAAATCGGTCTCCGAGCTCGAACGTGCCGTCGATGCCGGCGTCGGGCGGATCGTGGTCGACTCCTTCGTCGAGATCGCGCGGCTGGCGGCGATCGCCGACCGGCGCGGCATCCGGCAGCCGGTCCTGGTCCGCGCGACCGTCGGGGTCGAGGCGCACACCCACGAGTTCATCGCGACCGCACACGAAGACCAGAAGTTCGGCTTCTCACTCGCCTCCGGTGCGGCGTTGGAGGCGGTACGCCGGGTCGAGGGTCACCGTTCCCTCGACCTCGTCGGGATCCACAGCCACATCGGCTCGCAGATCTTCGACACCGCGGCCTTCGAGGTCTCCGCGCACCGCGCTGTGGAGCTGCTCGCGCAGATGCGCGACCAACTCGGGGTGACGGTGCCGCTGCTCGACCTCGGTGGCGGGCTCGGCATCGCCTACACCGCCGCCGACGACCCGATCTCGGTGGAGAACGTCGCCGCGCAGCTCGTCGGAATAGTCCGGCGGGAATGCGCGGCGATCGGTTACCCGTTGCCCAAGCTCGCCGTCGAACCCGGCCGGGCGATCGCCGGCCCGGGCACCGTCACCCTCTACGAGGTCGGCACCGTCAAGAACGTCGACGACCTGCGTACCTACGTCGCGGTCGACGGGGGAATGAGCGACAACATCCGGACCGCGCTCTACGACGCCACCTACACCTGCACGCTCGCCTCCCGCGTCTCGTCGGCGCCGCCGATGCTGGCTCGCGTGGCCGGAAAGCACTGTGAGAGCGGGGATATCGTCGTGCGCGATGCCTGGCTGCCGGCCGACGTGGTCCCCGGCGACCTACTCGCCGTCGCCGCGACCGGGGCCTATTGCCGGAGCATGGCGAGCAACTACAACCACGTGCCGCGACCGCCGGTGGTGGCGGTGCGCGACGGGGTCGCCCGGCTGATCGTCCGGCGCGAGACCGAGGACGACCTGCTCCGCCTCGACGTCGTGACCCAGGAGGCGCGATGACCGCGCCGATCCGGGTCGCTCTCCTCGGCTGCGGCGTCGTCGGCAGCCAGGTCGTCCGGCTGATCGAAGAACAGGCGGACGATCTTGCCGCCCGGGTCGGCGCGTCGGTGCAGCTGGCCGGGATCGCCGTACGCCGCCCGCAGCGACACCATGACGTGCCGGACGGGCTGCTCACCGCCGACGCCCAGGAGTTGGTGACCCGGTCCGACGTCGACGTCGTCGTGGAGGTGATCGGCGGTATCGAGCCGGCCCGGTCGCTGCTGCTCACCGCCATGAAGGCGGGCAAGTCGGTGGTGACCGCCAACAAGGCGCTGCTCGCCGAGGACGGCGCGGCACTGCACGCCGCGGCCCGCGCGAGTGACGTCGACCTCTACTTCGAGGCGTCGGTCGGCGGCGCGATCCCGTTGCTACGCCCGTTGCGCGAGTCGCTCGCCGGCGACCGGATCACCCGCGTGATGGGCATCGTCAACGGCACCACCAACTTCGTGCTGTCCCGGATGGACGAGACGGGGACCGGCTTCGGGGAAGCGCTGGAGGAGGCGACGGCGCTCGGCTACGCCGAGGCCGATCCCACCTCCGACATCGACGGCTTCGATGCGGCGGCGAAGGCCGCGATCCTCGCCGAGCTCGCCTTCCACACCCGGGTGACCGCGGGCGACGTACACCGCGAGGGCATCTCCGGCGTCACCTCGGCGGACGTCGTGAGCGCGCAGAGCATGGGGTGCACGATCAAGGCGCTGGCGATCTGCGAGCGGCTCACCGATCCGGGCGGGGAATCGGTGGCCGTGCGGGTGCACCCGGCGATGATCCCGCGCACGCACCCGTTGGCCGGTGTGGGTGACGCCTTCAACGCCGTCTTCGTCGAGGGCGACGCCGCCGGACAGCTGATGTTCTACGGCCGGGGCGCGGGCGGCCCACCCACCGCGAGCGCCGTGCTCGGAGACCTGGTGGCCGTCGCCCGCAACCGGGTGGCCGGCCGGCGCGGGGCGGGGGAGTCTGCCTACGCCGACCTGCCGGTGCGCCCGATCGGCGAGACGTTGACCCGCTACCACGTCAGCCTCGACGTCCGGGACCGCGCCGGTGTGCTGGCCGCCGTCGCGCAGGCCTTCGCCGAACACGACGTGAGCATCTCGACGGTGCGGCAGGAGGGCCGCGGGGACGACGCGACCCTCGTGCTGGTCAGCCATGTCGCCCCCGATGCGGCGTTGTCGCAGACGGTGCAGGATCTGCGTGGGCTCGACGTGGTCCGCGAGGTCACCAGCGTGATGCGGGTGGAGGGGGAGGCGGTCACATGACGTGGCACGGGGTCATTGCGGAATACGCCGACCGGCTTCCCGTCTCCCGGGACGACCGGGTGGTCACCCTCTACGAGGGTGGGACGCCGCTGCTCGCCGCGCCGGAGCTGTCCCGGCGTACCGACTGCGAGGTGCTGCTGAAGGTCGAGGGAGCCAACCCGACCGGTTCCTTCAAGGACCGGGGCATGACGGTGGCGATCACCAAGGCCGTGGCCGCCGGGAGTCAGGCGGTGATCTGCGCGAGCACCGGCAACACCAGCGCGAGTGCGTCGGCCTACGCCGTGCGCGCCGGCCTGACCTGTGCCGTCCTGGTCCCGCAGGGCAAGATCGCCCTGGGCAAGCTCGCGCAGGCCCTGGTGCACGGCGCGCGGCTGCTGCAGGTCGACGGGTCGTTCGACGACTGCCTGACGCTGGCCCGCGACCTCGCCGACCACTATCCGGTGACGCTGGTCAACTCGGTCAACCCGGACCGGATCGAGGGCCAGAAGACGGCCGCGTTCGAGATCTGCGACGCCCTCGGCGGCGCCCCGGACGTGCACTGCCTGCCGGTCGGCAATGCCGGCAACATCACGGCGTACTGGCGGGGCTACGGCGAATACCATCGCGACGGAATCGTCCCGGAGCGGCCGCGGATGTTCGGTTTCCAGGCCTCCGGAGCGGCGCCGATCGTCACCGGCGCCCCCGTCGAGCGGCCGATCACCATCGCCACCGCGATCCGGATCGGCAACCCGGCCTCGTGGGGGTCGGCGATCACGGCGCGGGACGAGTCGAAGGGCCTGATCGACGCGGTGACCGACCGGCAGATCCTCGAGGCCTACCGGCTCCTGGCCCGCAGCGAGGGAGTGTTCGTCGAACCCGCGTCGGCCGCCAGCGTCGCCGGCCTGCTCGCCACCGCCGCCGACGGCCGGCTGCCGACGGGGAGTCGGGTGGTCTGCACAGTGACCGGCAACGGGCTGAAGGATCCCGACTGGGCGATCTCCGGGGCGCCGACGCCGGTGACCGTGCCGATCGACGCCGCGGCCGCGGCCGCGGCGCTCGGATTGGTGTGAGTTCCAGCACGCCCGGGCGGGTGCGGGTGCGGGTGCGGGTCCCGGCGACCAGCGCCAACCTCGGCCCCGGCTTCGACGCCTTCGGTCTGGCGCTGGGGCTCTACGACGAGGTCGAGGCGGAGGTCGCCGCTGACGGCGTCGAGGTCACCGTGGAGGGGGAGGGAGCCGCCGACCTGCCCCGCGACGGGCGGCATCTCGTGGCGGTCGCCGCCCGGGCGGCGACCGAGGCGATGAATGCGCGGCTGCCGGGGCTCCGGCTGCGGTGCACGAATCGGATTCCGCAGGCCCGGGGGCTCGGTTCCTCGGCGGCGGCCATCGTCGCCGGCGTGCTGGCCGCGCGGGGGCTGATCGAGGACGGCGTACGGCTGCTGGACGACGACGCGACCCTCGCCCTGGCCGCCCGCCTCGACGGCCATCCCGACAACGTCGCCGCGTGTCTGTGGGGAGGATTGACCCTGGCGTGGCGGGCCGACGGGCACGATCACGCGGTCCGGCTCGAGCCCAACGCCGGGGTCGCCCCGGTTGTCTTCGTGCCGCCCTACACGTCGTCGACCGCGCAGACCCGTGGGCTGCTCCCGGCCACGGTGCCGCACGCAGATGCCGCCCACACGGCCGGCCGGGCCGCCCTGCTGGTCCATGCGCTCACCACGGCGCCCGCCCTGCTGATGGCGGCGACCGACGACCGGCTCCACCAGCCCTACCGGGCACCCGCGATGCCGGAGTCGGCGAAGCTGGTGACCCGGCTGCGCGAGGCCGGACTGCCGGCGGTGATCTCCGGGGCGGGACCGAGCGTGCTGGTCTTCCTGCCAGCCGGGGAAGCCGCCGGCGACCGGATCGAGGATTGGGCCCCGCCGCGCTGGACGGTCGCCCGACCGGCGATCGACCATGCCGGCGCCCGGGCGACGCAGGGTACCTGACCGGGCCTCCGGGAATGCGGGTTCGCGGGTCAGTGTTGCCCAGGGTGAGCGGACCGTCTAGTGTTGCTGCATCAGCCGCCAGTGGGCGTGCTCGAGGCGGAATTGCCGAAGTCGTTGTTTCCGGCGTACGTCGACAATCCGCATTCTCCGTGATTTCGGTCAGATGGTTCAGGGATCCTGCAGCGCATCATGACCGAGACCGGACGCGCCCCGGCTGCCCTGATCGTCGTCCACTACACGGTGGGTGACCCACCCGGCATTCGCCGGTCGCTCCGCACCGGCCCCGCATTCCGATGGGACCGTCGTAGGGAAGGACCCCTCACTTGAGCGACATCACCGACGTCCGTACCGATGTGCCCGACTCCGCGGCACAGGGCGGCGTTTCACAACCGACCGGCTCCGCCGGTCGATCAACTTCTGCGGCACGGGAGGAATCCGCCCCCGTAGACGGGGCGTCCCGCCCCCGCCGCCGCGCCGGATTGTCCGGAATGGTGCTAGCCGAGCTCCAGGAGCTCGCACGCAGCATCGGGATTGCGGACACCGGTCGCATGCGAAAGAGCGACCTGATCGCGGCCATCAAGGCCAAGCAGGGCGGATCCTCCGATGCTCCGGCCGCCTCGGCGCAGCCGGCGACCGCTGGGGAGGCACCCAGCCGGAGCCGCCGCAGCGCGCGTCGTCCGGCCGGGTCACCGGCAGCGGACGCGCCCGCCGAGACCGCCGACCAGTCCAACCGGACCGACAGCCCGGAGGCCGCCGACCGTCCCGAGCCCGCTGCCGCGAGCTCCGGCGACCGGCCGGCCGCGCAAGGCGAGGGCGCCGGCGGCGAGAGCCAGCGCTCGGACAACCAGCAGCGGGACAACCAGCGCTCGGACAACCAGCGCCGGTCGGACAACCGCCAGCGGGACAACCAGCAGCGCGACAACCAGCGCTCGGACAACCAGCGTTCGGACAACCAGCGTTCGGACAACCAGCGCTCGGACAACCAGCGCTCGGACAACCAGCGCGATAACCAGCGTTCGGACAACCAGCAGCGCGACGACGACTTCGACGGCGGTGGCGGCGGTCGCCGGCGGCGTGGCCGGTTCCGCGATCGGCAGCGGCGCAGCGGTGGTGGCGGTGGTGGCCAACGGGACCGCTTCGGCGGCGAGCCCGAGCCCGTCATCGCCGAGGACGACGTCCTGCTCCCGGTCGCCGGGATCCTCGACATCCTCGACAACTACGCGTTCGTCCGGACCCAGGGCTACCTGACCGGCCCGAACGACGTCTACGTCTCGCTGTCGCAGGTCCGCAAAAACGGTCTGCGCCGCGGCGACGCGATCACCGGCGCGGTCCGCCAGCCCCGCGAAGGGGAGCGGCGGGACAAGTACAACGCCCTCGTCCGCCTCGACACGGTCAACGGGCTGGAGCCGGACGAGGCGCGCAAGCGCCCGGAGTTCCACAAGCTGACTCCGCTCTACCCGCAGGAGCGGTTGCGCCTCGAGACCGAGCCTCACCTGCTCACCACCCGGGTGATCGACCTGGTGATGCCGATCGGCAAGGGTCAGCGTGCCCTCATCGTCAGCCCGCCGAAGGCCGGCAAGACGATGGTGCTGCAGGCGATCGCCAACGCCATCACCACCAACAACCCCGAGTGCCACCTCATGGTCGTCCTGGTGGACGAGCGTCCTGAGGAAGTCACCGACATGCAGCGGTCGGTGAAGGGTGAGGTCATCGCCTCGACCTTCGACCGGCCGCCGTCGGACCACACCACGGTCTCGGAGCTGGCGATCGAGCGGGCCAAGCGACTGGTCGAGAGTGGCCACGACGTGGTCGTCCTGCTCGACTCGATCACGCGGCTCGGGCGCGCCTACAACAACGCGTCGCCGGCCAGCGGCCGGATCCTCTCCGGTGGTATCGACTCGACCGCCCTCTACCCGCCGAAGCGTTTCCTCGGCGCGGCCCGCAACATCGAGAACGGCGGGTCCCTGACCATCCTCGCCACGGCGCTGGTGCAGACCGGCTCCACCGGCGACACGGTGATCTACGAGGAGTACAAGGGCACCGGCAACGCCGAGCTCTACCTCGACCGCAGGCTGGCCGACAAGCGGGTGTTCCCGGCGATCGACATCGATCCGTCCGGCACCCGGAAGGAGGAGATCCTCCTCCCGCCGGACGAGCTGGCGATCGTGATCAAGCTCCGCCGGGTGCTCCACGCCCTGGAGTCCCAGCAGGCGCTGGAACTGGTCCTGGACCGGCTGCGGAAGACGGCGACCAACGTCGAATTCCTCATGCAGGTGCAGAAGACGACGACGATGTCGCCCCAGGACTAGCGCAGGACTAATCGGGGACGCTCCGGCGTTCACCTGCCAGTGCCGGCGGGTCCGCCCAAATGGACCCGTCTGGCACACTGGTGACGGAGATCGGTTCCGGTTCACGTCCAGCACGATTCGGGCGACCCGGCGACCACGACGAAAGGACATCCGTTGAAGACAGGCATTCACCCGGAGTACGTGACCACCCAGGTCACCTGTTCCTGTGGTAACACCTTCACCACCCGGAGCACCGCGAAGTCCGGGACCATGCACGCCGAGATGTGCTCGGCCTGCCACCCCTTCTACACCGGCAAGCAGAAGATCCTCGACACCGGTGGCCGGGTGGCTCGCTTCGAGAAGCGGTTCGGCAAGCGCGCCCGCAACGACGCCAAATAGCACCGACACGACGCCCGACCCGATCTGGGTCGGGCGTCGTGCGCTGTCCGGACCGGGTACGCCGACGAACCGGACGGTCCGCTCGAGAGGGAGGCAGCGATGAGCGACGTGACACCCGAGGCGCTGCCCGGGCTGCTCGCGGAGCACGCCGAGCTCGAGCGCACCCTCGCCGACCCGGCGGTCCACGCTGACCAGGCCCGGGCCCGCACCCTGAGCCGCCGTTACGCCGAGCTGGGTCCGGTCGTGGAGACCGCCCGCCAGCTCGAGGCGGCCCGCAACGATCGGGACGCCGCCCGCGAGCTCGCCCACGAGGACCCGTCGTTCGCCCGCGAGGCGGCAGAGCTCGACGTACGGATCGACGAACTCCACGCGAAGCTGCGCGAACAGCTGCTGCCCAAGGACCCGAACGACGCCAAGGACGTGATCCTGCAGGTCAAGGCCGGCGAGGGCGGCGAGGAGTCGGCCCTCTTCGCCGGCGACCTGCTGCGGATGTACCTGCGGTACGCCGAGCGGCGGGGCTGGCAGACCGAGGTGCTCGACGCGGAACCGACCGAGCTCGGCGGCTACCGCGACGTCAGCGTCGGTGTGAAGGCACGCGGCCGAGGCGGGGTGTGGAGTCGGCTGAAGTACGAAGGCGGCGTACACCGCGTGCAGCGCGTCCCGGTCACCGAGTCGCAGGGCCGCATCCACACCTCGGCGGCCGGCGTACTGGTGCTGCCGGAGGCCGAGGACGTCGAGGTCGCACTCGACCCGAACGACCTGCGGGTCGACGTGTTCCGCTCGTCCGGGCCGGGCGGGCAGAGCGTCAACACCACCGACTCGGCCGTGCGGCTCACCCATGTCCCGACCGGCACCGTCGTGTCCATGCAGAACGAGAAGAGCCAGCTGCAGAATCGGGAGGCGGCGCTGCGGGTGATGCGCGCCAGGCTGCTCGCGATCGCGCAGGAGCGGGCCGACCAGGAAGCCGCCGACGCCCGCCACAGCCAGGTGCGCACCGTCGACCGGAGTGAGCGGATCCGTACCTACAACTACCCGGAGAGCCGCATCTCCGACCACCGCGTCGGCTACAAGGCCTACAACCTCGACCAGGTGCTCGACGGTGACCTCGACGCCGTCATCGACGCGCTGACCCGCGCCGACGCCGAGGCGATGCTCGCCGACACCGACGCCGCACCACCCTCCCGCTGATCGCGCGCCCGACCATGACGGCACGACCATGACAGCCCGACCGCCCGGCCCCGATGACTGCCCGGGCGGAAGTACGGCAGTGGCGGAGCTGGTGCGCCAGGGCGATGCGCGGCTGCGGGAGGCCGGCGTCGCCAGTCCTGAGTACGACGCGCGGGCGCTGCTTGCCCATACCCTCGGCATCCGCGCCGGGCAGCTGGCCGTCGTCGACCCCGTTCCGGCCGAGGCCTGCACCACCTACCTCGCGCTGATCGAGCAGCGTGCCGAGCGGGTCCCGCTGCAGCACCTGACCGGGATCGCGGGCTTCCGCCGGCTCGACCTCGCCGTGGGTCCCGGGGTATTCGTGCCCCGCCCGGAGACCGAGGTGCTCGTCGACTGGGGCCTCGACCGGATCCGCGGACTCCCCGCGCCGCTGGTGGTCGACCTGTGCGCCGGCAGCGGCGCGATCGCGCTCAGCGTCGCCGACGAGGCACCGCAGGCCCGGGTACACGCGGTCGAGCGGGAGCGATTCGCCGTGGCCTGGGCCGAGCGCAACAACGCCGACGGCCGGATCGAGGTGCACGAGGCCGACGTCGACGGCGCGCTCCCGGAGCTCTCCGGACAGGTCGACCTCGTGCTCGCCAACCCGCCGTACATCCCGGACGGGGCGTCCGTCGAGCCCGAGGTGGCTCACCACGATCCCGCGGCCGCCCTGTGGGGCGGGCCGGACGGGCTCGCGGTCGTCCGGATCGTCGTGGCCACCGCGGCCCGGCTGCTGCGGCCCGGCGGATGGTTCGGGGTCGAGCACGCCGACCGGCAGGGGGAGCGCGTACCGGCCCTCCTGAAAGAAATGGGAAGCTGGGAGCAGGTGACCGACCACCGGGACCTCGCCGGCAGGCCGAGGTTCGCCGCGGCCGTGCGGGCACCCGATGTCCGTGGCCGCGACGCAGGAAGGAACGGTGCCCGGTGAGCCTCCTCTACGACTGCTCCGACCCGCAGGACCGGGCGGACGGCCTCACGGCGGCCGAGGCCGCGGTGAAACGGGACGAGCTCATCGTGCTCCCGACCGACACCGTCTACGGCCTGGGCGCGGAGGCGTTCAGCCCCGGCGCCGTCGATGCTCTCCTCACGGCCAAGGGCCGCGGCCGCGACATGCCGCCCCCGGTGCTGGTCGGCTCCTGGTCCGGCCTGGACGGCCTCGTCGTCGCCGTGCACCCCGACGCCCGGGATCTCATCGAGGCCTTCTGGCCGGGCGGCCTGACGATCATCGTCGAACACGCGTCGTCGCTGGCCTGGGACCTAGGGGACACCCGGGGGACGGTCGCCGTACGGATGCCCGCCCACCCGGTCGCGCTCGATCTGCTGACCCGGACCGGCCCCATGGCCGTTTCCAGCGCCAACCGCACCGGCTCGCCGGCGGCCACGACCATGGAGGAGGCGCGGGATCAGCTGGGCGAATCGGTCACCGTCTACCTCGACGGCGGCCCGTGCAGCGACCCGGTGCCGTCCAGCATCGTCGATCTGACCGGTTCCGACCCGGTCCTGCGCCGGGTCGGGGCGATCAGCGCGGAAGCCCTGCGCGAAGTCGTTTCCGACCTCGTCGTACCGGACGACACCCCGGGGCGCTAGCGTCACAACCCGCATATGTGGCGCGGTGACCGCCGTAGAGTTGATACGCACCCACGGTCGAGGAGCATCACGATGAGCACACCGTTCTGGGGCCCGGATTTCGATGCACTGGCTGCCGAGGATCCGGAGATCGCGGGGGTGGTGCTCGGCGAGCTGGAGCGCCTGCGCGGCGGGTTGCAGTTGATCGCCAGCGAAAACCTCACCAGCCCGGCGGTCCTGGCCGCGCTCGGCAGCACACTGTCCAACAAGTACGCCGAGGGCTACCCCGGCCGCCGCTACTACGGCGGCTGCTCAGAGGTCGACAAGGCCGAGGAGATCGGCATCGCCCGCGCCAAGGAGCTCTTCGGCGCCGAGCACGCCAACCTGCAGCCGCATTCGGGGGCGAGCGCCAACCTCGCCGCCTATGCCGCGCTCCTGCAGCCCGGTGACACGGTGCTGGCCATGTCGCTGCCGCACGGCGGACACCTGACCCACGGCAGTCCGGTCAACTTCTCCGGCAAGTGGTTCCACACCATCGGCTATTCGGTGAAACGCGACACCGAGCTCATCGACTACGACGAGGTGCGCGACCTGGCCCGTGAGCACCGGCCGAAGATGATCATCTGCGGGGCCACGGCGTACCCGCGGTTGATCGACTTCGCCGCCTTCCGCGCCATCGCCGACGAGGTCGGCGCCGCCCTCATGGTCGACGCCGCCCACTTCATCGGACTGGTCGCCGGTAAGGCGATCCCGAGCCCGGTGCCCTTCGCCGACGTGGTCACCTTCACCACGCACAAGGTTCTGCGCGGTCCGCGCGGCGGGATGATCGTGTGCACCGAGGACATGGCCAAGCGAATCGACAAGGCCGTCTTCCCGTTCTCGCAGGGCGGGCCGCTCATGCACGCGGTCGCGGCCAAGGCGGTCGCGCTGAAGGAGGCGCTCCAGCCGTCCTTCCAGGACTACGCCCGTCAGGTGATCTCCAATGCCCAGGCGCTGGCCGAGGGACTGGCCGCCGACGGGATGCGCCCGGTCTCCGGCGGCACCGACACCCATCTGGCGTTGATCGACCTCCAGCAGCTCGGCGTCACCGGGCGCGCGGCGGAGGCGCGCTGCGACGCCGCCCGGATCACGCTGAACAAGAACGCCATCCCCTACGACCCGGCCAAACCGATGATCGCGTCCGGGATCCGGGTCGGGACCCCGTCGGTCACCACCCAGGGCATGGGGGAGAGCGACATGAAGGAGATCGCCTCCCTCATCGGCCGCGCGGTCCGGGCCGACCCGGAGACCGACGCCGGCCGGGCGACGCTTGCCGACGTCTCGGCGACCGTCGAGGCGCTGGTCAGCCGATATCCGGCGTACCCGCGCCCGGAGATCGCGGCGACGGCCGGGGGCTGACCCGGGCCGATGCGCGAATATGCCCTCGTCCTCTGCGTCGCCGCGGCGGTCACGTTTCTGCTGACCCCGATAGTCCGGCTGGTGGCGGTCAAGTGGGGGGCGATGCAACAACCGCGCGACCGTGACGTGCACACCATCCCGACACCGAAGCTCGGCGGTGTCGCGATGTACGGCGGGGTGGCCGCGGCGCTGCTGGTCGCCCACCGGATGCCCACGTTGCAGCGGACGTTCGCCAACTCCTCCGAGACCTCGGCGATCCTCATCGCCGGCGGCCTGATCTGCGCGGTCGGCGTGATCGACGACCGCTGGGGACTGGACGCGCTCACCAAACTCGCCGGTCAGATCGTCGCGGCCGGCGTCATGGTGCTGCTCGGTGTGCAGCTGCTGCTGTTCTACCTGCCGTTCGGGGTCGGGACCGTGCTGCTCGGCCGGGACGAAGCGGTGCCGCTGACGGTCCTGCTCTGCGTACTCGTCGTCAACGCGTTGAACTTCATCGACGGGCTCGACGGGCTCGCCGCCGGGGTGGCGGCGATCGCCGGTCTGGCGTTCTTCCTCTACGCCTACCACCTCGGAAAGGTCGGTTACGGCGACGTCGCCTATACGCCGACGCTGATCAGCGCCGTGCTGGCCGGGTCGTGCATCGGGTTCCTGCCGCACAACTTCCAACCGGCCCGCACGTTCATGGGGGATTCGGGGGCGATGCTGATCGGCCTGCTGCTCGCCTCCGCGGCCACCACGGCGACCACCGCCGACCCGCAGTCCTTCGGCAGCCTCGCCGGCGCCCTGCCGCTGCTGCTTCCACTGCTGATCCCACTCATCGTGCTGGCCGTGCCGTTCGTCGACCTGGTCCTCGCCGTAGTCCGCCGGGTCAAAGCGGGGCGATCGCCGTTCACCGCCGACAAACTCCACCTGCATCACCGGCTGCTCGAGATCGGTCACTCCCAACGTCGCGCGGTGCTCCTGATCTACTTCTGGGCGGCGTTGCTGGCCTTCGGCGGGGTGTCGATATCGATCACGTCCAGCCCCGCGCTGGTGCTCTCGATGGTCGGCGCGCTCGCCGTCGTCGCCCTGGTTCTGTCGAGCATTCCGCGGCTTCGCGCGCTCCGCCGACCCACCCGCTGAGCCCTACGTTCTGGCGGTTCCAGAGCCCGTCCGTCGCCCGATACCCCGACAGGTAAAGGCCTCATGACCATGTGATAACGTCGCGACGTCCCGACCGAAGTGTGGGGATCGACCGGTTTTGGCCTCGCGCGTGTGCGGCCGACCGGTCGATGTAGTCCTTAGGCAGATGCTGCCTGATCCCACTCCGCAGCCGTCCGTGAGGGAGCCCGACATGCGAAAGCCTCTGCCGCGGTCATAGCGGTGACCGATTGTGCCCCAGCGCCAGCCGACGGTGTGGGATCTGGTCACCCTGGGCACGACAACGGTCGCCTGCCTGGTGGGTGGGCTCGTCGTGGGCCTGCTGGTGGACCAGCACCTGCACACCGTCCCCGTCTACACCCTGGTCGGCTTGGGGGTGGGCATCGTGGCCGCCGCACTGATCACATACGTTCGAGTTCGCAAATACCTCAAGAGTTGAGAGGACGACGGTGGTGGTGAACGAAGGACCGGCGCTGCCGGCCGTACCCGTGCACGCAGCCGCGAACCTCCGGAAGTCGATGCTGCTGGCACTTCCGGTCGCCGTCCTTGCGGTGGTCATCCTCTGGTTGTTCGGCCATCCGCTCGCCGGCCTCTTCGTCATCGTCGGACTCGGTCTGGGCGCGGTCAACAGTGCTCTGGTCCAGCGCTCGGTCGTCGGTTACGCCGGCAGCAGTGCGACCCATCGCAAGCAGCGGTTCGTCGGCGGGGTCTTCGTCCGGCTCGGCGCGATCACGTTGGTCGCCCTCGCTCTGGTGTTGACCGTCCGACCCGACGGGCTCGGGGTACTGGGGGGGCTCGCGATCTTCCAATTGCTGATGGTGGGCAACGCGTCAATGCCCCTGATCAAGGAGCTGCGCAAGGCATGAGGACAACGACGACGCCACCGGGGCCGGAGTTGACACCATGAGCAGCACGCACTCGGTGCAGGCCATCGAGATCGAGATCAACAACCACGTCGTCTTCGGGGGCATCAACGTCGACACGGTGTGGGCGACGCTCGTCGCCGGCGCCGTCGTGATCATCCTGGGTCTGTTGGTGGCCCGCCGGGCGACGCCCGGCGTGCCGTCCGGCCTGCAGCTCTTCTGGGAATCGGTCGTCGCGCAGGTTCAGGAGCAGGTCGAACAGTCGATCGGCATGCGGGTCGCGCCGTTCGCCGTGCCGATCGCCGTGACGATCTTCGTCTTCGTCCTGGTGTGCAACTGGCTGGAGATCATCCCGACGCACGGAGCCCTGCCGTCACCTACGGCAGACGTCAACCTGACGTTCGCCTTGGCCCTCGTCGTCATCGTGTGGGTGCACTGGTTCGGGGTGAAGCGCCGCGGGGCGAAGGAATACTTCGGTCACTTCTTCAAGCCGTGGTACCTCGCTCCGATCAACATCATCGAGGAGATCGCCAAGCCGATCACCCTCGCGCTGCGGCTCTTCGGCAACATCTTCTCCTCGGCGATCATGTTGTCGTTGATCGCGCTGTTCCCGGCGTTCCTGCTGTGGCTGCCGAATGCCGTCTACAAGTTGTTCGACATGGCGATCGGCGTCATTCAGGCGTTCATCTTCGCGCTGCTGACCATCCTCTACTTCAGCTTCGCCGCAGCCTCCAATCAGGAGGATCACTGACGCCACCGTATTCTTCCCGGATCTACCTCCCCTGATAGCGCAGGCAGCTTCCTGCGCGGCAAGTGACAGTAGGAACGACAAAGGAGAGACATGGCTGTTTCCAATCACGCGGTGCAGCTGGCGGGTGCGTTCGTCGGCGGCGGCTTGGCACTCGGTGGCGGTGCCATCGGGGCGGCGGTCGGTGACGGACTCGCGGGTAGCCAGACGATCGCCGGCGTGGCCCGCCAGCCCGAGGCCCAGGGTCGACTGTTCTCGATCTTCTTCCTGACCGTCGGCCTCGTTGAGGCCATGTACTTCATCAACCTGGCGTTCATGGCTCTGTTCGTCTTCGTGTTGGCGAAGTAACCGAGGTTCTCATGCATACCGAAGCAGCGAGCATCTTCCTGATCCCGAATGCGACCTTCATCGCTGAGCTGGTCGCGTTTCTGGTCATCCTCGCGGTGTTGTGGCGCTGGGTCGTGCCGCCCATCCAGAAGGCAATGCGCGAGCGGCAGGAGCTGATCAGGACCCAGCTCGAGGAGAGTCGGGAGGCGAAGGAGAAGCTCGAGTCCGCCCGCTCGGAGTACGAGGAGTCGCTGCACGAGGCACGTGCCAAGGCGGCGGAGATCCGGGAGAACGCGCGGGCCGAGGCGCAGGCCATCGTCGAGGAGATGCGCACCCAGGCTCAGACCGAGGCCGACCGGATCAGGGTCCGCGGCGAGGAACAGCTCGCGGCGCAGCGGCGCCAGGTCATAGCGGAGCTGCGGACCGAGATCGGGCAGATGTCGGTGCAGCTCGCGAGCCGCATCGTCGGTGAGTCGCTCGACGACGACGCACGCCGGCACGGCACCGTCGACCGCTTCATCGGGGAGCTCGACGAGCTGTCCGCCGGCGGTGACAGCCCGGACGTCACGGTGCCGCGCTGATGCACGGCGTCAGTAGGGAGTCGTTGTCCAGCGTCGACCAGACGCTGGACGAGCAGCTGCGCGATGTCGACGGCGCCGGCGCGCTGCAGGTCGGCGACGAGCTCTACGCCGTCCTGAGTGTGCTCGACGACGAGCCGGTGCTGCGCCGGATGCTGGCCGATGCGTCGACGCCCGAGGCGTCCCGGGTCGGCCTGCTGGAATCCCTGTTCGGCGACCGCGTCGGGGAGGGCACCCTCGAGGTCCTGCGAGGTGCAGTCCGCGCGCACTGGTCCCAGCCGGCCGACCTTGTCGACGCGATCGAGATCCTCGCCCGGCAGGCGACCTTCACCGGCGCGGATCGCGATGGCGCGCTCGACGAGGTCGAGGACGAGCTGTTCCGCTTCGGCCGGATCCTGGACTCCGAGCCCGAGTTGCAGACCGTCCTGGGCGACCGGTCGGCGTCGGCCGAACGCCGGCAGGAGCTGCTCGACACGCTGGTCGCCGACCGGGTGCGGCCGGCCACCAGACGGCTGCTCGACCGGGCCGTCGGCGCACCGCGGGGACGCAGCCTCGAGCGGACCATCGAAGACCTCTGTGACCAGGCCGCGGCCCGCCGGGACCGCTCGGTCGCCCGGGTGCGCTCCGCCGTACCGCTCAGCGACGACGAGCAGGAAAGGCTCATCGCGGCCCTCGCGCGGATCTACCGTCGAGATGTGGTCCTGCAGATCGATGTCGACCCGTCGGTGCTCGGCGGGCTGCTCGTGCGGGTCGGCGACGACGTGATCGACGGGACCATCCTGCACCGGATCGACGAGGTGCGCCGTGATCTCACCGGCTGACCCGCGATCGCCCCGACCCCAGTACTGAGACCCAGGGCCCGATGACGACCACCGCACCCACCACGAGAGCAGAGACGAGACCCCCATGGCGGAGCTGACGATCTCCTCCGAAGAGATTCGGAGCGCGATCGAGAACTACGTGTCCTCCTATTCGCCGGAGATCTCCCGCGAAGAGGTCGGGACGGTGACCGACACCGGCGACGGGATCGCCCACGTCGAAGGCCTGCCCTCGGCGATGGCCAACGAGCTGCTGGAGTTCGAGGGCGGCGTCCTCGGCCTCGCGCTCAACCTCGACGTCCGCGACATCGGCGTGATCCTCCTGGGTGACGGCAGCAAGATCGAGGAGGGACAGCCGGTCAAGCGGACCGGCGAGGTGCTCTCGGTGCCGGTCGGCGACGCCTACCTCGGCCGGGTCGTCGACCCGCTCGGTCATCCGCTGGACGGCCAGGGTGAGGTCAAGACCACCGAACGGCGGCCGCTGGAGACGCAGGCACCCTCCGTCGTCGAGCGGCAGCCGGTGAAGGAGCCGATGCAGACCGGCCTCAAGGCCATCGACGCGATGACCCCCATCGGGCGCGGCCAGCGGCAGCTGATCATCGGCGACCGGCAGACCGGCAAGACGGCGATCGCGGTCGACACGATCATCAACCAGCGCGAGAACTGGGAGTCCGGCGACCCCAAGCGTCAGGTCAAGTGCATCTACGTCGCCATCGGGCAGAAGGCGTCGACCATCGCCACGGTCCGGTCCGCGCTGGAGGAGCACGGCGCGATGGAATACACGACCATCGTCGCGGCGCCCGCCTCCGACCCGCCGGGTTTCAAGTACATGGCCCCCTACACCGGCTCGGCGCTCGGCCAGCACTGGATGTACCAGGGGCAGCACGCCCTGGTGATCTTCGACGACCTGACCAAGCAGGCCGAGGCCTACCGCGCGGTGTCCCTGCTGCTGCGCCGTCCGCCCGGCCGCGAGGCCTACCCCGGTGACGTTTTCTACCTGCACTCCCGGCTGCTCGAGCGCTGCGCGAAGCTGTCCGACGAGCTGGGCGGCGGGTCGCTGACCGGGTTGCCGATCATCGAGACCAAGGCCAATGACATCTCGGCCTACATCCCGACCAACGTCATCTCGATCACCGACGGTCAGATCTACTTCGACCCCGATCTCTTCAACTCCGGGCAGCGACCGGCGATCGACGTCGGCAACTCGGTCTCCCGGGTCGGCGGAAGCGCGCAGATCCGGGCGATGAAGAGCATCTCCGGAACGATGCGGATCGACCTCGCGCAGTACGGCGACCTGGAGGCCTTCGCGTCCTTCGGCTCGGACCTCGACGCCGCATCCAAGGCCCAGCTGGCCCGCGGCGAGCGGATCTACGAGCTGCTCAAGCAGCCGCAGTTCTCTCCGATGCCGGTCGAGCGGCAGGTCGTCGCGATCTGGGCCGGGACCACCGGCCAGCTCGACGACGTACCGGTCGCCGACGTCCGCAAGTTCGAGGCCGACTTCCTGGACTACGTCGGTCGCCAGCACGAGGACGTCTACCGCTCGATCAAGGACACCGGCTCGCTCGACGACGAGAACGAGGCCCTCCTCAAGGAGGCGATCTCCAGTTTCCGGGACGGCTTCGAGACCTCGGACGGCTCGACCCTTGGGAAAGAGGCCGAGGCCGACGCGCTCGACGAGAGCGAGGTGGGCCAGGAGAAGGTCACCCGCTACAGCCCGCCGAAGCCTGAGAAGAAGGACTGACCGATGGCGACCAGCCTTCGCGTCTACCGCCAGCAGATCCGGTCGATCGAGTCGACCAAGAAGATCACCAAGGCGATGGAGCTCATCGCCGCGTCGCGGATCGCCAAGGCACGTGCGCGCGTCGAGGACAGCCGGCCCTACGCCGACGAGATCACCCGCGCGCTCACCGCGCTGGCCAGCAACGCGTCGGTGGATCATCCGCTGCTCGCGGAGCGGCCCGAGCCCAAGCGCGCGGCGGTGCTGCTGGTCACCAGCGACCGCGGTCTGGCCGGTGGCTACAGCGCCAACGCGATCCGGCGGGCGGAGGAGTTGCAGGCCCTGCTCAGGGAGGAGGGCAAGGAGCCCCGCCTCTACGTGATCGGCCGCAAGGGCGTCGGCTACTACCGGTTCCGCGACCGTCCGATCGTGGCGGACTGGACCGGGTTCTCCGAGCAGCCGGGCTATTCCGACGCGCGTGAGGCCGGCCAGACCCTGATCCGGGCCTTCGAGGCCGGCGGGGACGACACTGCCGAAGGCCCCGGCGACGACCAGATCGAGGGCGTCGACGAGGTCCACATCGTCTACACCGAGTTCCGTTCCATGGTGACCCAGGAGCCGGTGGCCAAGCGGATCGCGCCGATGGTGGTCGAGGAATCCGACGAGCCGCCGCCGGAAGGGGCACTGCCGCAGTACGAGTTCGAGCCGGAGCCCGAGGCGCTGCTCGACGCGATGCTGCCGAAGTACATCACCACCCGGCTCTACTCGGCCCTGCTCGAGTCCGCGGCGTCGGAGTCGGCCGCCCGGCAGCGGGCGATGAAGTCGGCCAGCGACAACGCCGACGAGCTGGTCGAAAACCTGACCCGTGAGGCCAACCAGGCCCGCCAGTCCCAGATCACCCAAGAGATCAGCGAGATCGTGGGCGGCGCCGACGCGCTCGCCGCATCCGGCTGACGCGTCACCGATAAGCGGCCCACCGGCCGAGGGAGAGAGAGCAGCATGACGGCAACCGCCGAGCACGCCGAGACTTCGCAGGGCGCCGCGACCGGCCGGGCAGTGCGGGTGACCGGCCCGGTCGTCGACGTGGAGTTCCCCCGCGACTCGATGCCGATGCTCAACAACGAGCTGCTGGTCGACCTCGAGCTCGAAGGGGAGACCCACACCATCAACCTCGAGGTCGCCCAGCACATCGGCGACAACATGGTCCGGGCGATCTCCATGCAGCCCACCGACGGCCTCGTGCGCGGCGCCGCCGTCAGCGACACCGGCGGCCCGATCACCGTGCCGGTCGGCGACCAGGTCAAGGGCCACGTCTTCAACGCGCTGGGTCGCTGCCTCGACGAGCCCGACCTCAAGCTGGACGGCGAGCGCTGGAGCATCCACCGCCAGCCGCCGCCGTTCGACCAGATCGAGGGCAAGACCGAGATGCTGGAGACCGGCATCAAGGTCATCGACCTGCTCACCCCCTACGTGCAGGGCGGCAAGATCGGCCTGTTCGGCGGCGCCGGTGTGGGCAAGACCGTGCTGATCAAGGAGATGATCACCCGGGTCGCGCGCAACTTCGGCGGCACCTCGGTCTTCGGTGGCGTCGGTGAGCGCACCCGTGAGGGCAACGACCTCTTCCTGGAGATGTCCGAGGACGGCGTCATCAACGACGCCGCGCTCGTCTTCGGGCAGATGGACGAGCCGCCGGGCACCCGGCTGCGGGTGGGGCTCTCGGCCCTGACCATGGCCGAGTACTTCCGCGACGTCATGAACCAGGACGTGCTGCTGTTCATCGACAACATCTTCCGGTTCACCCAGGCCGGCTCGGAGGTCTCCACGCTGCTCGGCCGGATGCCGTCCGCGGTGGGATACCAGCCGACCCTCGCCGACGAGATGGGCCAGCTGCAGGAGCGGATCACCTCGACCCGAGGCCACTCGATCACATCGATGCAGGCGGTGTTCGTCCCCGCCGACGACTACACCGACCCCGCGCCGGCTACGACCTTCGCCCACCTCGACGCGACCACGACGCTGTCCCGGCAGATCTTCCAGCTGGGCATCTTCCCGGCGGTCGACCCGCTGACGTCGAGCTCGCGGATCCTCGACGCGCAGTACGTCGGCCAGGAGCACTACGACGTCGCCCAGCGGGTCAAGCAGATCCTGCAACGCAACCAGGAGCTCCAGCAGATCATCGCGATCCTGGGTATCGACGAGCTTTCCGAGGAGGACAAGATCGTCGTCGGCCGGGCCCGGCGCATCCAGCGCTACCTGTCCCAGCCGTTCTACGTCGCCGAGCAGTTCACCGGCATCCCCGGCGTGTTCACCTCGCGCGAGGAGACCGTGTCGTCGTTCAAGGCGCTCTGCGACGGCGAGTACGACGACCTGCCCGAGCAGGCGTTCCTCAACTGCGGCGGTATCGACGACGTGAAGGCCAACGCGGAGAAACTGCGCCGCTAGGCGGGCAGCTCGGGCGTTGACAGGACGCCGGCGCTGGGGTGGAATCCTTTCCGATCTTCGGCTCGGATCGGTTACTTACCCACACCAGCGCTGGGAGTGCCCGTGCCCGCTCGTCGTCCGTCCCGGTCCGCTCTGCTCGTCACCGCCGCCGCGACGGCCTGCGCCGTCGCGGGAATGACCCCCGGCCGGTGCCGCGCCGGCGGCGGGCGGCTCGGCCGGACCGGCAGGCATCGAGGCGAAGATCCAGGCGGTGATGAGCCGGATGACGCTGGCCGAGAAGGTCGGCCAGATGTTCGTCTCCAACGTCTACGGCGACACCGCGACGACCGAGGCGCCGTCCTACGTCGCGGCCAATCACGCGCTCTACGGCGACGACGTCGACAACGGCGCCGACCTGATCGCCAAGTACCACCTCGGCGGCGTCATCTACTTCGCCTGGACCGACAGCCTGAAGAGCCCGCAGCAGACCGCTGCACTGTCCAACGGTCTGCAGAGCGCCGCAACGTCGGGGTCGCCGGCGATCCCGCTGCAGATCAGCACCGACCAGGAAGGCGGCATCGTCACGCGCATCGGCTCGCCCGGCGCGGTGTCGCCCGGAAACATGGCGATCGGGGCGACGTTCGACCCGGACAACGCCCGGGCTGCGGCGTCGGTCACCGGCGCCGAGTTGCGGGCGCAGGGCATCTCCGTCGACGACGCCCCGGTCGTCGACGTCAACACCAACCCGCAGAACGCCGCCGACGGGCCGCGCTCCTTCGGCGACGACCCTGCAACGGTGTCCCGCTTCGCCGCCGCCGCGGTCGACGGATATCAGCACGCGGGAGTGGCGGCGCAGGCCAAGCACTTCCCCGGTCTCGGTGACACCACCGTCAACACCGACAACGGCGTCGCGATCACCAACGAGACCCGGGCGCAGATCATGGCGACCGACATCCCGCCGTTCCGCGCGGCGATCAAGGCCGGCGTGAAGTCGATCATGGCCGCGCACATCGTGGCCCCGACGCTCGACCCGTCCGGCATGCCCGCCAGCCTGTCCGAGCCGATCGTCACCGGCCTGCTCCGCAACACCCTCGGCTACGACGGCGTGGTGGTGACCGACTCGCTCGGCGCCGGCGCGCTCGCGGACATCCCGCCGGAGGAGGTCGCCCTCGACGCGGTCAACGCCGGCGACGACGAACTGCTCATGCCGCCGAAGTTGCCCAGCGCGGTGCAGGCGGTCATCGGCGCCGTGCGGGACGGCACGATCAGCACCGCCCGGATCGACCGGTCGGTGCACCGGATCCTGCGGATGAAGTTCCAGCTCGGTCTCTTCGACAACCCCTACACGACGTCGGCGGCGGTCGACTCCACCGTCGGAACGCCGGCCCACCTGAAGACGATGGCCGGGATCGCCCGGCGCTCGGTCACCCTGCTCGACAACGCCGACCGGGTCGTCCCGATCGCTCCGGCGTCGGGCAAGCACGTGCTCGTCACCGGTTGGGGGGCGACGTCGACCCAAACCGTCGCCGCCGACCTGACCGCGAAGGGGTTGACCGCCCAGGCCTACTACAACTCGGCGTACCTCGGTGCGAACCCCAGTCAGGCGGCCATCGACGCGGCGGTGGCGGCCGCGAAGCAGAACGACGTCGTGGTGGTGACCACCGACAACGCCTGGGGTGACGTCGGCCAGCAACGTCTTGTCGCCGCGCTGCTCGGCTCCGGTACGCCGGTCGTGGTCGCCGCACTCGGGGGCCCGTACGACGTCGCCTATCTCCCGGGTGTGTCGACCTCCCTCGCCGCCTACGACTACCAGCCGCCGTCGCTGACCGCGCTGGTCGACACCCTGGTGGGGGTCGGCCCGACCGGTCGGCTCCCGGTCACGGTGCCGCGCGCGGACGGCTCCGGCACGCTCTTCCCGCGCGGCTTCGGGATCGGCTACCGCGGGCGCTGAGCGGCGCGGGGCCCGACGTACGCTCGGTGGGTGCCGATCGATCCGCAGCGCCCGGGGCAGAGCGGGCAGGGCTGGCTGGTCGTGGTCGGCTTCGTCGGTACGGTCGCCGCGATCGTCGTACTGGCGATCTGGGCCGCCCACCACGGGTAGCCCGGCAGCCCCGGCGAGGCCGGATCAGTAGCACGCCGCCGGATGGATACACTGCGGAAACCACTTGCATGTCGAAGGAGCGTTGGTGGCCACACTGCACGTCGAGCTTGTCGCCGTCGAACGGCCGGTCTGGTCGGGCGAGGCCACGATGGTGCTGGCCCGCACCACCGAGGGTGAACTCGGAGTACTGCCCGGCCACATCCCGCTGCTCGGCGAGCTGGCCGCCGGAGGCGTGGTGCGGATCCGGCAGGAGGACGACCAGGAGCTGGTCGTCGCCGCGCACGGCGGGTTCCTCTCCGTGACCGCCGACGGGGTGTCGATCCTCGCCGAGATGGCCGAGCTCGCCGACGAGATCGACGTATCGCGGGCCGAGGCGGCGCTGGAGCGTGCCCGGTCCGGAGACCACTCCGAGGACGACAGGGACGCGAAGGACGCCGAGGAGCGCGCGCTCTCCCGCCTGCGCGCTGCGGGACAAGACGTCTAAGACGCACTCCCCAGCGAGGAACGGAGGGGCGAGAGCGGCGTGGAGCTGATCGAGATCGTCGCCCTCGTGCTCGCCCTCGCCGCCTGCACGCTCGCCGGCATCGTGCTGCGCCGCAGATTCCTGCTGCGGGGTGGCGGCGCGGTCGACATGAGCCTGCGCCTGCGCACCGGAACGGTCGGTCGCGGCTGGGCGCTGGGCGTGGGCCGCTACGCCGGCGACGAGCTGCAATGGTTCCGGGTCTTCACCTTCTCGCCACGCCCCGCGCGGGTGCTCTCCCGCTCGGCCCTGCAGGTTTCCCGGCAGCGGATCCCGGCCGGAGCCGAGTCGTGGGCGGTGCAGTCCGGGGCGGTGATCATCGAGTGCCATACCGGCCCCGACCCGGTCCAGCTCGCGATGAGCGAGGAGGCCGTGACGGGGTTTCTGTCCTGGCTGGAGTCCTCTCCGCCGGGCTTCACGCTGCCCGGGTTCGCGCTGCGCTGATCAACGGGGCTGACGCTCCGGCGGCCCGACGGTCAGTGGTCGCCGCCCGGCGCCCAGAGCACGTCGCCGTCGGGGTTGGCGACCCGGCCCAGCACGAACAGCAGGTCCGACAGCCGGTTGAGGTAGCGGGCGGTCAGCGGGTTGGTGTGCTCCGGGTCGGCCTCCACCAACGCCCACGCGCTGCGCTCGGCCCGCCGGGCGACGGTCCTGGCCACGTGCAGGAGGGCCGCGCCGGGGGTGCCGCCGGGCAGGATGAAGCTGTTCAGCGGCTCCAACCGGGCGTTGAAGTCGTCGCAGGCCGCCTCCAGGCGCTCGACGTAGCCCGACGTGATCCGCAATCGGGCCTGCGTCGACTCCGGGTCGAGCGGGGCGCACAGGTCGGCCCCGACGTCGAAGAGGTCGTTCTGGACCCGCTGCAGCACGGTCGCGACCTCGTGGGTCAGGTCGCCGAGCGCGATGGCCACACCCAGCGCGGCGTTGGCCTCGTCGACGTCGGCGTAGGCGACCAGGCGGGGGTCGGTCTTGGCGACCCGGCTGAAGTCGCCCAGCGCCGTGGTGCCGTCGTCGCCGGTCTTGGTGTAGATACGGGTCAGATGGACGGCCATGGCGCCACCCTACGGCCCGATCGGGCCGTCCGCGGCGTGGCCGTGCCGAGCCCGGCCCGGCCGGTCCGTACGATGTCTCGGTGCCCCAGTTCCGAGTGTCCGGTGGAGCGCGGCTGGCCGGCGAGGTGCCGGTGACCGGCGCGAAGAACAGCGTGCTGAAGCTGATGGCTGCCGCGCTGCTCGCCGAGGGCACCACCACCCTGACCGCCGTACCGGACATCGTCGACGTCGCGATCATGAAGCAGGTGCTGCGGCGGCTCGGATGCGACATCACCGACATCGAGCCGAAGACCGACCAGCTCGCGATCACCGTGCCGGCCCGGCCGAACAGCGAGGCCGACTACGACCTGGTGCGCCGGCTGCGGGCCTCGATCTGCGTGCTCGGTCCGCTGGTCGCCCGTTGCGGCGAGGCGAAGGTGGCACTGCCCGGCGGTGACAACATCGGTTCCCGCGGGCTCGACATGCACATCGCCGGCCTGGAACGGCTCGGCGCGGTCGTCACCAACGAGCACGGCTTCCTGGTTGCGTCGGCGGGCCAGCTCACCGGCGCCACCATCTGGCTGGACTTCCCGAGCGTCGGCGCCACCGAAAACCTGCTGATGGCCGCCGTACTGGCCAAGGGCACGACGGTGATCGACAACGCCGCCCGGGAACCCGAGATCGTCGACATCGCGATCATGCTGCAGGCGATGGGCGCGCAGATCTCCGGCGCGGGTACGTCGACCCTGGTCATCGACGGGGTCGACTCGCTCAGTCCGGTGGTGCATCACACCGTGCCGGACCGCATCGTCGCCGGAACCTGGGCGATCGCGGCCGTCATGACCCAGGGCGACGTGCTCGTCCGCCGGGCCGTGGCCGAGCACCTCGAGATCACGCTGGACAAGCTGACGACGGCGGGCGCGTCCATCGACGTCGTCCCGGACGGATTCCGCGTCCGCATGGACCGTCGGCCGACGGCGATCGACGTCGTCACGCTGCCCTACCCGGGTTTCCCCACCGACCTGCAGCCGGCCATCATCGCCCTGGCAGCGGTGTCGGAGGGCGCGGCGATGGTCACCGAGAACATCTTCGAGGGTCGGTTCATGTTCGTCGACGAACTCTCCCGGCTCGGGGCGGACGTGCGCACCGACGGGCACCATGCCGTGATCCGCGGTCGTCCGCGGCTTTCCGGCGCGCCGGTACGGGCCACCGACATCCGGGCCGGCGCCGCGCTGGTGCTGGCCGGTCTGGTCGCCGACGGCGTGACCACCGTGGCCGAGGCCAAGCACATCGACCGCGGTTACGCCGGCTTCGCCGGCCACCTGTGTGCGCTCGGCGCCGACGTCGAGCGGATCGACCTGCGCGACGACCAACTCTGATGCGGCTCGCGGATCAGGTCGTGGGCGGGACGACCGCCTGAGCCCGCTCGGTGTCCTCGGCGAAGACGAGCAGCCGGATCCGGCCGTCCGGCCCGGCGTCGATCGTCGACCGGACGTTCGCGTCGGAGAGCAGGGCGCGGAGCGCGTTCGCGTCCGCCCTCGTGTCCACCACTGCCACCGGCCGGAGCAACCCGGTGTCACCGCGCGCCCGGCCGACCCAGCTGGTCCGCCGGGGCCGGAAGGTCCACCGGAGCAGGATCGCGAGTAGTCCCACCGCCACGAGCGCAATGACCGGATCGAGCGCAGCCGGGCTGCCGGTCACCGCAATCAGCACAGGGGGAGTGTCGCACTGCGCCCTATTTTGCGCACGACGCAACGTATCAGGCGTCTCATACGTCTCTCCGAGAAGAAGGAGCGCACTGCGGGACGGATGAGGTGGGAGTCCGAATGCGAGCCACGACCGTACGTCCGGGTCGACTGGTCGAGTTGGCCGGTCGGCTGGATGGGACCGGAGCCGCGACCGCCCGCGATGCGCTGCATCGTGCTCTGGCCGACGGCGAGGACGAACTGGTCATCGACCTGCGCGATCTCGAGCTCATCGATGCGACCGGACTCGGTGTGCTCGTCGGCAGCCACAGACGGGCCGGGCTGATCGGCCGCCGACTGGTGCTGCGCGATCCGCCGGCCCGCGTGGCGCGGATTCTGATGCTCACCCGGCTCGACCGGATTCTCGTGCTCGAGCGCACCGCAGTCTCCGCTCGGTGACCGTAGGTGCGGCTTGGGTGACGACGACTCCATTGAGGCTCGCCGACACTAGTCTGCTTGCTATCGTTTGATCACCGTGTCGCCGTAGACACCAGCCAGCAGGAGGACAGACCCGTGCCGAGTTCGACGGTCCGTTCCTCGTATGAGCAAGGTCTCGATCTCGAGACGATCGCCCGGCTGAGACTGGCGATCAGCCGGATCGGCCGCCGGATGCGGGTGCACGGGGGAGTGGGACCGACCTCCAGTCAGGTGTCCGCGCTCGCCACGGTCGAAAAGTACGGTCCGCTCCGCATCGGTGATCTCGCCTACCGCGAGGGCGTTGCCGCGCCGACGATGACTCGCGTCGTCGCGGCGCTCGACCAACTCGGTTACCTCGAGCGCAAGGCGGATCCCGACGACCGCCGGTCCTCGCAGGTCGGCATCAGTGCCGCCGGACGGGATCTGCTCGAGACCCTGCGCCGCGACCGGACCGCCTACCTCGCCAACCGGGTCGCGACGTTGACCGAGAGCGAGCGCGCCCAACTGGTGACCGCTCTTCCCATCCTCGAGGCGCTCGCGGCGGACGAGACCAGCCCGTAGCGGCTCAGCCCCGGTAGGCGACCTCGACCTGCCACTCGTCGCGCGGTTGCGCGTGCAGCCGCCAATAATGCTCGGCGATCTCATCCGGATCGAAGGCGGTGCCCGGCGCGATGTCGCCGTACACCGTCACGGTCGCCGCGTGGACGCCGCTCGGTTCGTATTGCTGGTGAAGGATTTCGGTGAGTGCGCGGACGCCGGCCTTGCCGAGGGAGAGGCTGGTGTAGCGCGCGTCGGGCGCGGGCATTCCGCCGGTGATGAGGATGCTTCCGCCGCCGCTCTCGGCCATCGCCGGCGCGAGATGCGTGGCGGCGGTCAGGGCACCGAGAACGTTCACGCTCCATGCGTGCAGGTGATCCGGCGTGGAGAGCTCGCCGGGAGCGTCCCGTCGGATCAGGCCGGCGTTGTAGATGAGTGCGTCGGGGGCGCCGTACTCGCTCCGGGCGGTGTCGAGCGCCGACCGCAGTCCAGCCTCGTCGGCGGTGTCCGCAGTGAGCGCCAGCACCCGCACGTCGAGCGGTTCGAGCGTGCGGGCGACGGCCTCCACCGTGGTGCGGCTGCGGGCGATGAGGGTGATCGGCAGGCCCGCGCGGGCGAACCGGTGGGCGATCGCCCCGCCGAGCCCGGGGCCGGCGCCGATGATCAGCGCTCCGGTCATCACATGTCTCCCTCAGGTCGGGGTTCGGCGTAGCGTGCGGGCATGGTGACTTTCCGGCATGTGCTGGTGGAGCGTGAGGGCGAGTTCGTCACCGTAACCATGAACCGTCCCGAGCGGCGCAACGCGCTGTCGCTGGAGCACCTGCGCGAGCTGCAGTCCGCCTTCGCCGCGGTCGGGGAGAGCGATGCGAGGGGCGTGGTCCTCGCCGGTTCCGGTCGGGTCTTCTCGGCCGGGCACGACTTCGCCGACGTCGCCGAGGCCGACCTGGCCGACGTACGGCGGCTGCTGGCCGTGTGCACCGATCTGATGCAGACCATTCAGACCATCCCGCAGGTCGTCGTGGCCCGGGTGCACGCGCTGGCCACCGCCGCGGGTTGCCAGCTGGTCGCCTCGTGCGACCTCGCCGTCGCCGGGGAGTCCGCAGGGTTCGCCGCGCCCGGGGGCAAGGGTGGCTGGTTCTGCCATACCCCGATGGTGCCGATCGCGCGAAACGTCGGACGAAAAAGAGCATTCGAGATGGCGCTCACCGGAGATGTCATCGACGCGCGGACGGCGTACGACTGGGGCCTGGTCAACCGCGTCGTGGCCGACGCCGAGCTGGAGAAGGCGACCCTCGACCTGCTCGACCGGGCGACCCGGGGGAGCGCCCGGTCGAAGGGTCTGGGCAAGCATGCGCTCTACGCCCAGCTGGACCGGCCCGAGCGGGATGCCTACACCTACGCCGTCGAGGTCATGGCCGCCGCGAGCCAGACACCGGAGGCCCGGGAGGGCATGGCCGCCTTCCTGGCCAAACGTCCCCCCACCTGGCCCGCCTGACCGCCCCCGCGCCCCGAAAACGCCCCCTGCGCTATGCCCTCTGCCCAAAACGCACTCCTAGTGCGTTATGGGGGCGCCGTACGGCGTGTCGCAGACCAAAACGCACTAGGAGTGCGTTTTGGGCAGGGGCCGGCGCGCGGTACGGCGACACGAACCGCTGCCGGGTGGACAAAACCCACTAGTAGTGGGTTTTGGTCCACGACACGCCGTACCGGATGTCCAAAACCCACTAGTAGTGGGTTTTGGGCAGGGGCGACCGGTGCCACGGGCGGAGCCGGGTGGGGTGCTCGGCTGGCGGGCTGCTGCGGATCCAGTAGCCTCCGCCGGTGTGCGGCTCGTCATTGCGCGGTGTTCGGTCGACTACGTCGGGCGACTGACCGCTCATCTGCCCATGGCGGCGCGGCTGATCCTGGTCAAGGCGGACGGTTCGGTCGCCATCCATGCCGACGATCGGGCCTACAAGCCGTTGAACTGGATGAGTCCGCCCTGCACGCTGCACGAGGCCGATGGCGTCTGGACGGTGGCCAACCGCACCGGCGACCAGCTGGTGATCACGGTCGACGAGGTGCTGCACGACTCGAGCCACGAGCTCGGCGTCGACCCGGGACTGGTCAAGGACGGCGTCGAGGCGCATCTGCAGGAATTGCTGGCCGAGCACATCGAGACGCTCGGCGCCGGCTACCGGCTGGTACGACGGGAGTACCCCACCGCGATCGGCCCGGTCGACATTCTCGCCCGCGATCCGGACGGTGGCGCGGTCGCAATCGAGATCAAGCGGCGCGGCGAGATCGACGGGGTCGAGCAGCTCACCCGTTATCTGGATCTGCTCAACCGCGACCCGCTTCTGGCTCCGGTGCGCGGGGTGTTCGCGGCACAGGAGATCAAGCCGCAGGCGCGGGTCCTCGCCGCCGACCGAGCCATCGGATGTCTGACGCTCGACTACGACGCGCTGCGCGGCGTCGACGACCCAACTCAACGATTGTTCTGATTGACCTGAAGATGAGATTCGTCGAGATAACGGGCCCGAACGCCACCTTTAAGCAGGCCCTGCAGGCCCGGATCTGCCGCCTTGACATGCCCGGCCCGCGGTGCGAGGGTCGTCGGCAAGCGTTTTCCCGCCACCTCCAGCGGGTATGTAGCGGCCGCGGCTAATGCCGTCGTGCCAGAGGTAGGCAGAGAAGGGATGAATTCAGTGAGTATCGGTGCAGGCCTTTCCCGGCGAAGGTTCTTGTATGGATCGGCGGCGGTGGCGGGTTCCGCCATGTTGACCGCGTGCACCAGCAGCTCCAGCCCGAGTTCGAGCGGGGGAAGCAACTCCGCCGAGAGCACCGCCAAAGGCTCGGCGAAGAAGCCGCTCTCCGTTCCGAAGAGCTTCAATGAGGCACCCACGCTCGCCAGCCAGACGAAGGCCGGCAAGATGCCGGCCGTCGCGAAGCGGCTACCGGAGACTCCGCTTGTCGTCCCGCACAACTGGGTCCAGCAGGGCAAGTACGGCGGCACGCTCAACATGATGGTGTTCTCGAGCCAGGGCACCGCGAAGGCCGACTCCAACCGCGAGTTCTTCTACGGCCATTCCCCGCTGAGATGGCTCAACGACGGCCTCGATGTCGCGCCGGGACTCGTGCAGTCCTGGTCGTCCAACGCCGACGCCTCCGAGTGGACCCTGCACTTCCGTAAGGGCCTGAAGTGGTCGGACGGCACGCTCTTCAGCGTCGACGATGTGCTGTTCTGGTGGGAGGACATCATCATCCCCGGCCACTACGCGCAGACACCCCCGGACGCATGCCGGTCGGCCAACGGCACGCTGTGCAAGATGTCGAAGGTCGACAACCTGACCCTGAAGCTGAGCTACGACGCACCCCAGCCGATCGTCGACGGCCACCTCGCGTCCTACGCGAAGGGCGCCATCGGCCTCAACGGGGCGATCTGGGTGCTGCCCAAGCACTACGCGAAGCAGTTCCACCCCAAGTACAACAAGAGTGTCCCGAAGAACTGGGACTCCGTCGGTGGCCTCTGGGAGCAGAAGACCGACTGGATGCGCAACCCCGAGTGCCCCACGATGATCGGCTACAAGTGCAAGTCGTTCGACAACAACAAGGGCGTCGTACTCGAGCGCAACCCTTACTACTATGTCGTCAGCAAGGACGGCGACCAGCTGCCCTACATTGACGAGATCGTCATCAACAACGTGCAGGACGCCCAGGTGGGCAAACTGCAGGTGCAGCAGGGCAAGATCGACTACTGCCACGGCCCGTTCAACCAGATCGACCTCTCCGACGTGTCTGCTTTGAGCCAGGCGAAGGAGAAGGCCGGCATCGAGATCAACCTGTGGGACAGCGGATCCGGCACCGGTTCGATGTTCTTCCTCAACTATGACTATCCCGACGCGAAGCTGCGAAAGCTATTCCGCGACGCGCGTTTCCGGCGGGCGCTCTCCTACGCCTTCGACCGGGACTGGGCCCGCAAGACCCTCTACTTCCAGCAGGGCCAGAAGACGACCGGCACGCTCGGCGTGAAGTCGCTCGAATTCCAGGGCGCGGACGGTCAGCAGGCCTTCAAGACCTGGGCGAACTCCTACATCAAGCACGACGTGAGCAAGGCGAAGGCGCTGCTCGCCGAGCTCGGCCTCAAGGACACCGACAACGACGGTTACGTCGAGTTTCCCGACGGCAGCAAGCTGAGCATCGACATCGACTACTCGGCCGACATCGCCCAGAACGAAGGGGCGAAGGACGACCAGCTGGTGCAGAACGCCAAGGAGATCGGCGTCAAGATGGTCCGACGCCCGATCCCGCCGGAGTCCTACAGCGACCAGTGGTCGGCCGGACAGCTCATGTCCCACACCAACTGGGAGGTGAGCAACGGCGCGACCTGTCTGATCTCGCCGATGTGGCTGGTGCCGATCGAGAGCTCGCGGTGGGCCCCGCTGGAGGGCTCCTACTACTCGGTGATCGGTACGCCGGAGGAGCACACCGAGAAGAACGTCAACCCGTGGAAGCGCCATCCTCCGCGGTTGGAGCCCGAGGCCGGCGGTCCGATCGCCGCGCTGTGGAAGCTCTACGCGAAGACGAAGCGCGAGCCGGACGTCATGAAGCGCACCCAGCTGGTGTGGGAAATGATGAAGATCCACGTCAAGGACGGCCCGTTCTTCATGGGGTGTGTCGCCGACTTCCCCAACGTCGTGATCACGAAGACGGCTCTGCGCAACGTCCCCACTCACGAAAACCTCGCCACCGGGGGCATCACCAACCCGTGGCAGGTCCCGTGCCCGGCGATCTACGACCCCGAGAGCTTCTACTGGGACAGCCCGGACCAGCACAGCACCTGACCCTCGATCAGTACCGTTGGCGCCATGACCGACTGCGCCGGCGGCGCTGCTCCCGCAGGCACCTTCACCTCGTCCGACCCGGCCACCGGCGACGTCGTCGGATCATTCCCGGTCTATGACCGGGCCGCGGTCGACGCCGCCGTCGACCGGGCCCGGGACGCCGCGGCGTGGTGGGCCGGCATCGGCTTCTCGGGGCGGGGTGAGCGGCTGCGCGCCTACGCCGCCGTCCTCGCCCGGCGGATGCGCGAGCTGGCGGAGCTGATCCACCGGGAGGGCGGCAAGCCGGTCGACGACGCCCTGCTCGAACTGGTCCTCACGGTCGACCATCTGCGGTGGGCGGCCGGGCACGCCGAACGGGTGCTGCGCCGACGGCAGGTGCCGCCGGGTCTGCTCATGCCCAACGTCGCCGCGTCGGTCGAATACCTGCCTTATGGCGTGGTCGGCGTGATCGGGCCCTGGAACTACCCCGTCTTCACCCCGATGGGCTCGATCGGATACGCCCTCGCCGCCGGCAACGCCGTGGTGTTCAAGCCCAGCGAGCACACCCCGATGGTCGGCCGGTGGCTCGCGGAGGCGTTCGCCGAGGTGGTCCCGGAGCGGCCGGTGTTCCAGGTCGTCACCGGACTGCGCGACACCGGCGCCGCGTTGAGCGCCGCCCGGGTCGACAAGATCGCCTTCACCGGCTCGACCCGGACGGCCAAGCAGGTGATGGCGGCGGCGGCCGAGTCGCTGACGCCGGTCGTCATCGAGTGTGGCGGGAAGGACCCGCTGATCGTGGCCGAGGACGCCGACCTGGACGCCGCCGTGGACGGGGCGCTGTGGGGCGGCTTCACCAACGGCGGGCAGACCTGCGTCGGAGTCGAGCGGGTCTACGCCGTCGACCCGGTCTACGACGACTTCGTCGCGCGGCTGGCGAGTCGTGCGCAGGCGCTCCGCCCGGGCTCGGACCGGTGGGCGAGCTACGGGCCGATCACCGTCCCCGACCAGGTCGACGTGATCCGCCGGCACATCGACGACGCGCTCGCCCGCGGTGCCCGCGCGGTCGTCGGCGGCCCGGAGTCGGTGCGCCCGCCCTACGTGGACCCGGTGATCCTGGTCGACGTACCGCCCGATGCCGCTGCGGAGCAGGAGGAGACGTTCGGGCCGGTGCTGACCGTGAGCCGGGTGGGCAGCCTCGACGCCGCGGTGACCCGCGCCAACGGCACCGGTTACGGCCTCGGCGCGACCGTCTACTCCCGCGAGCGCGGGGAGGAACTGGCCCACCGGCTGCGCACCGGAATGGTCTCGGTCAACTCGGTCGTGACGTTCGCGGCCGTCCCCGCGCTGCCCTTCGGCGGGGTCGGGAGTTCGGGGTTCGGCCGGATCCACGGTGCCGACGGCCTGCGGGAGTTCAGCCGGGTCCGGTCGGTATCCCGCGCGCGGTTCCCGTCGCCGCTCGCGGTGATGACCTTCCGCCGGAGCGAGCGGGCGGTGTCGCGGCTGGTGAACACGGTGCAGCGGATCTACGGTCGGTGACCGCCGCCGGATCCCCAGTCGTAGACGACCGAGCTGCGCACGATGATGTCCTGCACCGACCGGTTCCTGGAGTTGACCGCGCACCACAGCACGCCGATCGGGAAGACGACGCACAGGAGCGCCCGCAACGCCGCGCCGGCCCACCGCATCCGGTGCCCGCGGAAGCTCACGACCCGTAACCCGAGGACGTGGTCGCCGTAGGTGCGCTCGGCGGTCGCCCAGCACACGGTCAGATAACCGATCGACAGTCCACCGGAGATGACGACCACCACACCCCAGGACACGGTGGGGAAGTGGAACGACGTCGGGTTGAACAGCAGGAAGACAGCGCAGGCGGCGAGATAGATGATGCCCAGCGCGGCGAGCAGAACGAGGAAGTCGACGGTGTTGGCCAGGACCCGGCTGACCACACCGGCCCGCAGGCCCTGGTAGGGCACCGCCGCCGAGGGCAGCACCGACACCTGCTTAGGGACCCGCCGCCGCGCGCTACCGGTCGTCATCGGGGTCATCCACCCTCGTCGCCAGCAGATCCTCGGGCGGGTGCGCGCCGTCGCCGTTCTGGTCCTCGATCGTGAAGCCCGCGACATCGGTACGCCGGGCCCGCCGCCGCAGCAGCAGCCGGTCGACGGCGCGGCCCACCATCTCGTCGGCCTGGATGCCCTGCAGCCGCACCTCACGCACCGCATCGGAGGTCATGACGCCGGTGGACTGCCGGATGATCTCCGGGAGATCGAGGGCGTCGACGACGTAACGGGCGATGCCGACGATGTCGATCCGGTCGATGACCGCGTCCATGTCGAGCTTGGCCGCCACGGCGTCGACGTCCACCCGATCGACGATCGCGTCGATATCCACCCGGTCGACGATCGCATCGATGCTGATCCGGGCCGCCACGGCGTCGATGTCGACCCGGCTGACGATCGCGTCGATGTCGACCCGGTCGATGATCGCGTCGATGTCCACCCGACGCACGATGCGATCGACGTCGATCGACGCGGCGATGGCGTCGATGTCCACCCGACGCACGATGCGATCGATGTCGACCCTGGCCACGGCGGCATCGATGTCGACCTCCTCGACCACGCCGTCGAGGTCGACGTGGTCGAGCACGATCCCGGTCAGGTCGAGCTGGTCGAGCACCGCCGTCACGACCCGGGGGATGAGCGCCCCGGCCAGCCGGGCGGTGTTCTGCTCGGCCGCGATCCGGGCCCGCCGGCCCCGGTCCGCCGCCCGGCTCAGCCCGGCCAGGGGGAGCCCCGCGGCCGCGGGCAGGGTCGGGTGTGGCATGTGCGAGACGAGTGGCCGGGCCGCCCGGCCCATGGCACCGACGCCGCGCCAGGCGAGTTCCGTCGTCTCGATACCGAGACCGATCGCCGCGTCGACGATCCGCGGTGCCGGCTGGACGGATCCGCCGGTGTCCGCCGGGTCGCCCGGGCGGGCCTGCCGGAGGAGGCCGACCGTCAGGGAGGCGGCGCCGAGCACGAGGCCGCCGACATCGACAACCGATCGGCGTGAAGCCCCCACCGGTGTGTCTGGATCCATCAGCGGCTCCTCGGACCGACCTTCATCATGAACGGTTGCGGGTCGCGATGCCACGATTTCAGCCGATGGGCCGCTTCCGTCCTCGGCCCGGAGCCGGGAATCGGTGCCGCTGACTACAGTGACGGGGTGAGCCGACGCCGACCGCCCCGCCCCGACAGGCACCGGCCGGTGTTCGGTTCCGATCGGCAGGAGACCTGGAGCGACGAGGACTACGTCGTCCGCCCGCTGACCGGGAGCGCGAGCACCCGGCTCTACCGGTGCCCGGGTTGTGACCACGAGATCCGCCCCGCGACCCCCCACGTGGTGGTCTGGGCGGTCGCCGACATCGACGCCGATCACCGAAGGCACTGGCACACCGCTTGTTGGCGGGCGCGGGAACGTATCGCTCCGGTCCGCCGGCGTGCGTGACGACGATGCCGGACATCCGCGGCAACACGGTGCTGCCCGCCGATCGTCGTGCGGTCACCCTGCACACTTCCGACGGCCTGGAGCTGGTCGGCGAGCTGGCCCTGCCTGAAGGTCGTCCGCCGGTCGCCACCGTCGTATGTCTGCACCCGCTGCCGACGCAGGGCGGGATGATGGACAGCCACCTGTTCCGCAAGGCGGCGTACCGGCTGCCGGCCCTGGCAGGGCTTGCGGTGCTTCGGTTCAACACCCGCGGTACGACGAGCGAGGCCGGCACCAGCGAGGGCGAGTTCGGCAACGGCGAGACCGAGCGGCTCGATGTGGCGGCGGCGCTGGACGTCGTCGAGTCGCGCGACCTGCCGTCGCCGTGGCTGGTCGGCTGGTCCTTCGGCACCGACCTCGCGCTGCGATATGGCTGTGACCCGAGCGTTGTCGGTGCCGTGCTCATCTCGCCACCGCTGCGCTACTCGACGGCCGACGACCTCGCGCAGTGGGCGACCTCGGGCAAGCCGCTCGTCGCGATCGTGCCGGAGCTCGACGACTACCTGCAGCCGCCA